>CAYJEP010000037.1:7957-8669 GCA_964369555.1 uncultured Muribaculaceae bacterium
TTGTATTAAATTAAGTATCAATAAAATAGATATTACTGCAACTGCATAAAATAAAACCATTAAAAATACAATATCCATATATTATCACCCATTATAATTGTATCATAAAAAATTCTAAAATTCGACAATTTTATTAAATTCTTTTTAACTATTGACTTTATTAAGATAAAATACTATAATATGTATGCATCTAAGAGCAGCGTTATTAGGAATTTATTAAAGTGTTTTTAACTTATAGAGGTTGTAGAATTTAAGCTGCTTAATTTTCTACATTTGAAATAGACACCCTAATTTAATGGCCTAGTAACCTTTTAGGTAGCTTATACCAAGAAAGGAGTGAATTTATGGCAAGATACACAGGACCGATTAATCGTAAATCACGTCGTTTATCATTTTCAGTATTAGAAAACGGTAAAGACTTAGCAAAAAGACCTTCAATACCAGGACAACACGGTGGGAAAAGAGGAAAAAAATTATCTAACTACGGTGTTCAACTACAAGAAAAACAAAAAGTTAGATTTATGTATGGTGTTAATGAAAAACAATTCCGTACATTATTTGATAAAGCTGGTAAAATGAAAGGCGTTCACGGAGATAATTTATTTAAATTATTAGAAAGTCGTTTAGATAACTTAGTTTATAGATTAGGTTTCTCAACTACTAGACGTGGATCTAGACAATTAGTTAATCATGGACATATAACAGTTAATGG
>CAYJEP010000038.1:0-4949 GCA_964369555.1 uncultured Muribaculaceae bacterium
CCCTGCACCAGCTAATGTATTTATTAAATTTCTTATTCTTTTTTGAATTACATCATCTTTTTTCTCTTTAAATAATAAATAGTATTCAGTATCCACAACATTATTATTCATAAACATATTTCCCTTATTAATATCCTCCATAATCATTTTTCTTTTATTTGGAGAACCAACTTGATTATATAATAACTCTAGTTGTGATAAATAAATATTGATATCAACAGGCCTATCAGCCACTATAACCCAAAACTCATAATCAATAGTATTATAAACTGTTCTTAAATTATTGATAATACTATTTTGAGAACCAATATCTAAGATAAAGATGTTTCTAGGCATTATCTTAACACCAGTTACTTTAAAACCATTATCTAAAATAATGTGACCATTTTTTATATCCTTAACAGGAATATCATCATTTGTATATTTACTTTTTGTCTTCGCCACGAGGAACACACCAACCTTTCCATACAAACCTTCTTTTTTCTGTATAAAATGTATATACAGAACCAATCAATGTTCTAATATTGTGATAATTCGGGATAGGTAAAACTAGAAATCCAGTTATAACAACAGGCAATAAAACCAATACTGTTAAAGCTAAACTTTGATCTATTGGTACGAATATCAATAATAACAAAGTTAAACCTATACCACTACCAAATAATATTAAATCAAATTTTTTAAATAAATTAAATATTAACAGCGACTTTTTAGAGTTAGCTGGTATTAAATAATTATCCATAGTATCACATCCTTTTTATTCTATTATTTTTTTGTTCTTGATTCATATGTTTTTTTGCCAGTAGCACGTTCTATAGCTTCATCAACTTTACCAGTAGGCGCAGGGTCAATACCATAGAATGATTCTCTTTGCGATTTTTCTTTTTGTAATGTAGATATATCTTTATCAATTTTAGAAGCAAGGTCTTTTAGATCCATCTCCTGTTCTCTAGCCAACATGTAATTTCTTCCTTCTGATACTAAAGCACTATTATAATCAAATGTTAATCTCATTCCACCCATTTTAGTTTCAAGGTGCTTCATATGCTCTTCATCATAATCCGGTGTTCCAACTTTTTCTCTATAACTCTTAATTTCGTTATTTAAAGCCTCATATGAATTTAATTCATTTTGTGCTTTTTGAATATTTGCTTCATTAACATCTGATAAAGAAACTCCGTTACCGATTAGACTATTAGCTGATTTTTCTGTTGATAATCTAACATCAGTCATTTTTTGATTGTTTGCAATCTGCATTTGATATAATTGACCTAATGGATCCCCAATTTTTTTAACTGCTTCTACACCTCCAGGTTTCCATTGAAAGTTAGCAAAATCTTGTCCAGTCATTTTCTTATATGTGGACTGCAAAGTAGTTGTAAATCCGGCTTTACCATCGCCCATAATTTTAGAATTTTTCCATCCACTACCAATTCCCATAACAGTCCCTAAAACTGCGTTGCCAGCTCTCGCTCCAGCACGATTTCCCGCAAATGCTCCGCCTGCAACACTTGTCATCTTTTCAACTCCTGGCACCTCAGCTAGTTTTTTAAATGGATTAAGTGTGAATTTCCCACCTAAATCAACACCAGTTAAATCTTTAAGTATTTGTGGTAATTGTTTAGCAAACATTAATGCTCCAAAAATAATAAATACTCTAACTAAGAAGTCTACTTCCTCTTCTACCCCAGTTGCAATATTGTACATATTAGAGTCTAAGTTAGATATTATAAATACTGCAAAATAAATTCCTACCAATCTTATAAATAAATCTAGATATGTTGAAACGAAATTTTGTGACCATTTTTTAAACATTTCTGTTCCTTTTTTAGGATCTACCCTAGAAATAATTGGAATTGGAGCTATTAATCTATAAAAGCCTAATTTAATACTCCTTAAAGCTACATCAAAACACAAAACAGCTAGTATTAAAACTAAAACTATACCAGCAACAGTTGATAATAAATATGTATATGACATTACATAATTTCCATCGTCATCTTTTAAGTTAGCTTGTGATAAATAAATATCGATTCGTTTAGATTTAAATGCAATTTCTAAATTTTCATTCAATTTAAGAAATTCGTCTGTAGTAATACCAAGTTTTGGTTCTTCCAAATCATTTAAACAATTAGTTTGATTTGCTGTCCCCGTATTAAGACCCTCACAACCAGGATATGCATTTTCATCAAAGTGATAAAATGCTCTTAATATATCATAAGACATATTTCTTCCTGCATTAGCAGAATAACTTAACGTATTTTCATTCGAACCAATACTAGTAAAGATTTTCCCTATTACATCATCTTGTAAAATAATTCTTTGTAATTCCATTGCTTGTGTGAAAATCCAAGGAGTGATTAAAAGCAAAGTCAAAGTGATTACTATATTAGATATTAATTTACTGAATCCTTTACTTTTATCTGCAAATTCATCTGGATTAACAATATATGAAAGTATGGAAAAAGATACTTTAAAAAGCATAAAAATTCCAAGTAATGCGTAAATATTAGAAGCAAATTCTGTAAATATATTTTCTGAAAAAATAGATGTTGAAGCTATTTCTAGTAATAAATTATATATACTACCCGCAAATGAATATAAAGCAGTATCCAACATAACGAATAAACTTCTAATTAAATCAGCTACTACAGCTCCTATTCCATCAAGTAAAGCATTTAAAACCATATCTATCAACTCCTATAAATTATATTTATATTATAACATAAAAAAAAGATAACAAATACCCTTTATTATCGATTTTTCATAATTTCATTTAACATAGTTATATTAATTATTGACAGTCTCGATCGTCAGAACCTTTAATAAAACAATTCACACAATTCATAATGTTATCTTCACCATTTTCTGTGTCCCCAGCTGCTAAATCAACAACTAAAGTAGTAATTGCTACCACAAAGAAAACTAAAGCTGCTGCAATTAATCTTTTAATAAATGTTTGTTGTCCTTTTTTAATTTCATCTTCTTTTTGTGCCATAACAGCTTTACCAAAATCTAACATTCCAAGAATAATTAAAGCTACTGGAACAAAAACTTGAATTCCAAAAACAACAGTACTAACTACATCTAATAGTGAATTAGCAACATTAATGTCCCCACATGCATAAGTATCAAGTATAAACATATTTCTTCCTCCTACCTACATATATATTACATTATATACCTTTTTTTGTCAATATTTTCTAATCTTCTTCTACTTCAGTTGTATTACAATCACCTGAAATAAAACAATCAATACAATTTGAAATATCCGTTGCTTCAGCATCTGTTGTAGCAATGCTTATAACAAGTTTCACAACAGCGATTAAAACAAATATCAAAGCCCCTAAAATCAATCTTTTAATGAAAGCTGGTATTGCTTTTTTAGTATCATCTTCTTTATTAGCAATAACTGCTTTAGCAAAATCAATACTCCCCATAATAATTATTATTATAGGCGCAATCACTTGAAGTAAAAATATAAAGATACTTGTTATCTGCGCTACAATAAGAGGAAATTCATATTCCCCACATGTAACCACTTCATAAACTTTTGCATCAACTAAATTAATTCCAAATATAAAACACATTATAAAAAATAAACTTTTTTTCATTTTAACTCCTTAAAAGAAACCCCATTTTTTCTTTTCTTTAGTTTCAGATGCTTCTTGCTTTGTAAATCCAATTTTATTTAAGAATGGATCTAAATTAGAAACATGTGATTCCCTATCATTTAAATAAGATATAGAATCAACAAATTGAGTTTTAACCTCATATTGTAACTCTGAAATATCTTTTGAAGATAGCATTGATTTATTTAATACTATCTTATGATTAGCTGCATCTACTAAGCTTTTAGGATTAATTTGTAACATTTTATTAAGTTTGATAATAGATGGTTCAACTAAAAATATCATTTCTTTAACCATTCCAATAGCTATAGGGTCATTCTTAACATCTATCAAGATTACATCTTTATTACTATTTTGTAATAAAAAATTCCCTAACTCTGGAGTCTTTACACTAAACATTTTAGGATTACTAAAATATTTAAAGTCATTCCCTCCTACTTCAACTGCTACAACATCATAGTTTTTAGATAAATTTTTAAGCATCATATAAATTAAAGAGGTTGCACCTGCTTGTTCTGTTAAATTTTTAACACCTATAATTCTATTTCCTACTGAATAGGTATGTTCTACAGTTACAGCTTGTTGTTCCAATTGTTGATATTGAGCAACATCACGATAACTATTAGGAGTATTATATAAATACATTAGACCTTCTGAATTTTTAGTAAAATTATATATCCCCATTGAAATTAATTTAGATAAAAATTGAGGTGTAGAGGTTTCTGAATCTTCTTCCACTTCTAATAACAATATTAATTTTTCCATATCTAATGATATAGATAGCTTTTGTAAATTTTTAATATCTTTATAATCTTTAATAGCAGTTATGTCTAAAATCATTCTTTGATAGAAGAAGTTTTTAAATGTTGCTATGATATCATCTACCGTATATTCACCGTTTAGATTTTTAATTACATCTATATTTAATCCTTCTACTACACTTTGTTGTTTATTACTTATTATTACATTCATTAGCCTACAATACCCTCCTCGTCAAATAAAATTCTTGTTTCACCATATATTGGTATTTTAATTGCATTACCTATTAACGGAATATCAAAATATACAAATACAGTTACGCCGTAATATATACCATGTTTATCTTTATATTCATAAACACAATAATTATATCCATTATTACTAATAGTTGTTCCACCAGTTCTATCTTTACAATCTGCTTCTGTATCTCCTGGTAAAACTTTATATCCAATGGTAGCTAAATCAGCATGAATTTCATCATAAGCATTAGTGCCTTCTTTTGATTCATAGCCATCATATTTTTCAATAATATCTATCATTTTATTTCTAATTTTAAAT
>CAYJEP010000038.1:4959-8663 GCA_964369555.1 uncultured Muribaculaceae bacterium
CTTTAGTATAGGCAATTGAACCTACATATAAAATAATCATAACTCCAGTAAAAATCATAATTAAATTAAATATAAACGACGTTCCTATAGCTTCTCTCATTAGCCACCATCCTTAACTTACTCTACTATCTAATAATAACACTTTACTAATTTTTTTTCAATATTTTTAAGAAATTATTTAAATAAACTCCATATTTTAGTAGTTGGTAACTCGTGTTCAAAAGTCATTATTTCTTTAGAAATAGGATGTTCAAATTCTAATTTATTAGAAAATAAACATACAGGTATTTTTAATTTGCATTGACCATATTTTAAATCTCCAACTAATGGATTACCGTGATGAGACATTTGAACTCTTATTTGATGAGATCTACCAGTCACTAATTTAATTTTAACCAAAGAATAATCTTTTATACTTTTAATACACTCATAATATAAAATTGCTTCTTTGCCTTCCTTAGAAATATAAGAAATATTTTTACTGCTATTTTTACTTATCTTATCCTCATATTTACCACTTTTAATTTTCCCATAAACTATAGCATGATATTCTTTTTTTAATAATTTTTTTCTAATTTGTTCACTTAATCTAGCTGCACATTTACTTGTTTTAGCAAATACCATAACTCCTGAAACAGGTCTATCTAAACGATGCACTAATCCTAAGTAAACATTACCAGGTTTATTATATTTTTCTTTTAAATAATCTTTTAAATAAGTTAACAAGTCTAAATCTTTACTCTCATCTTCACAAGTTGGCATGTTAACAGGTTTTAAAACTACTAACAAATGATTATCTTCATATAAAATTTTAATCATTTTCCCATCTCCCATATATTCCACAAGGTAATATTAAATTATTATCTGTTATTGGTAAACCAATCTCACTTGCCTCAACTCTCCCGCCATAAATAGGTTCTAAAGAGGTTTTTAATATATTATAAAGTACTGTACTTGAAATTCCTGTAGTATATGCATTTATTAAAAAGAATAAAGGTTTATCAGATAATATTTCTAAGCATTTTTTAATTAAAATATCTAAATTTGTTTCAAATTTCCATAATTCTCCATTAGGACCACGACCATAACTAGGCGGATCCATAATGATTACATCATATTTATTTCCTCTTCTAGCTTCGCGTTCCACAAATTTCAAACAATCATCTACGATAAATCTAATATTTTTATCCCCTAAATTTGATAAATTCATATTCTCTTTAGCCCATGACACCATTCCTTTTGATGCATCAACATGCACAACACTTGCTCCTGCCTTAGCACATGCCATAGTTGCTCCACCTGTATAAGCAAATAAATTTAAGACTTTAATATCACGTTTACTATTTTTAATTTTATTAATTGAATAATCCCAGTTAAATGCTTGTTCAGGAAATAATCCTGTATGTTTAAAATCAGTAGGACTAACTTTAAATTTTAAATCTTTATAATTAATAATCCATGATTCTTTTAATTTTTTATTAAATTCCCAATAACCCCCGCCTTTTTTCGAACGGTGATAGAAGGCATCACAATTATCCCAATTACCATTAGTTACCCACATAGCTTGAGGATCTGGTCTTCTTAAAATGACATTTCCCCATCTTTCTAATTTTTCTCCGTTACCTGCACTTAAGCATTCATAATCTTTCCAATCTTTACTATAATTCATGTAAATCACCTACTAAATTATACCAAAAAAAAACTATATAGTATATAGTTCTCAGTTAACTTTACTAATCGCTTCTTTAATTACTTTTATAGAATTAATTAATTGTTTTTCTTCCGCTTCATTTAAGTCAACCCATATTTTTTCTTTAACACCATTTCTATTTAAAACTGTAGGACAACCAAAATAAACATCATTCTTCTCATCATAACTAGATACTGTAACTATACTATTTTCGTTATCTAATATTGCATTAGTTATCCTAACCATACAAATTCCAATCCCATAATAAGTAGCGCCTTTTCTTTTGATAATTTCATATGCAGCATTTTTAACATCTGAAGCTATACTTTTCATTTCATCTTCTGTTAAAAAATCACTTATACTTTGTAATCCTATACTAGCTTTACTCCAAGGTACAAATTCAGAATCACCGTGTTCACCCATAACATATGCATGAACATTTTTTGAACTTATTTTTAATTTATCTGCTATTAAAAATCTTAATCTAGCAGTATCTAAACTAGTTCCAGTCCCAATAACTTTAGAAGAATCAAGTCCTGAATATTTATATGTTAATTGTGTCATTACATCTAAAGGATTTGTTGCAACAACAAAAACACCATTAAAGTTATTACGCATAACTTGATCTACTATTGTTTTAAATATCTTACTATTTTTTTCAATAAGATCCATTCTAGTTTCGCCAGGTAATTGATTAGCTCCAGCAGCAATTACTACTATATCCGCACCATTACAATCTTCATAATTTCCAGCTTTGATATCCATTTTTTTAGGAGAAAAAGGTAAACAATGATTTAAATCCATTGCTTCTCCGATTGTTTTTTCTTTATCTAAGTCAATCAAAACCAATTCATCTACACTAGCTTTTTGATTAAGTAATGCATAAACATAACTCATTCCTACATTTCCACATCCTATTAAAACTACTTTACTCATATTATCACCCTAATTAGATTATATCACAAAATTTTATTTTTTATAATTCCAAGCTTTATTTTCATTAAAACTAATCAAACTAAAATCTATTTCTAAAGGATCACCTATTATTTTATGAGAAACCATATCGGTTCTGCTTATATAATCTCTAGTTTGAGAAAGCAAATAGATTTTGTCATTAAAAATAACTAATTTTTTCATTTTACCATAATTTGGTAAGTTAAACGATAGCAATTCTTTAGGACCTATTTCTAAAACTCTTGTACTAATCCTAAAAACTAAATTATTCTTTATTATAATAGTATTTCTACCAAATTGTTTTTTTATTTTTTCAATCATTTTTTCATAATCATTTATTATATCCTCTTCCAACATAAATACCTCCTCTATTCTCTTATTAAAAAAACGCGCTATTTTAAAAGCCATTTCTAAATGTGGAAATCTTCTATTTTGCTCATACATAACAATTAGCGTTCTTGTTACTTCAAGTGCCTCTGCCAGTTCAAATTGTGTTATATTCTTTTCTTGTCTTAACTTTTTTATATTATTTACAATTTCCATAACTCACTCCAAAATAATTATAGCAATCTAAAAATGTAATGTCAACATTTTTAAACATTACATAAAAATAAGTAAATAAAAAAACACAAATGTGTTTCTTATCTTTTACTAAATTGTGGTGCTCTACGAGCGGCTTTAAGTCCTGGTTTTTTACGTTCTTTAGCTCTTGGATCACGAGTAACAAATCCAGCTCTTTTTAATACTTTTCTGTAGCTATCTTCGTTTTCTTCATTTGCTTTATCAACTTCTAATAAAGCTCTTGTAATTCCTAATCTAATTGCTCCTGTTTGACCAGTAAATCCACCACCATTAACTTTAACAGTAATATCAAAAGTAGTTTCGTTATTAGTTGCAACTAATGGTTGCATTAAATCCATAACATTAGTTTCATAAGGCATGAATTCTCTAACATCTCTACCATTTACAATGATTTTTCCTGTTCCTGGAGTCATTTTAACTTGTGCAACAGAAGATTTTCTTCTACCAGTTCCTATATATACTTTTGCCATAAATTCCT
>CAYJEP010000039.1:0-8537 GCA_964369555.1 uncultured Muribaculaceae bacterium
CAGTATTCTTTTTCTTCTTTTTCAAATACTTTAGCTTCTTTAATATTATTTAATAATTTTAAATATCTTTCTTCATGAGCTTTTTCTATTTTTCCAACACCTTCAAATAAATAAGCTATATGATTAAATCCTTCTTCTTTTGCAACTTTAGCAAATTCAGCATACATATCTGTCCACTCATAATTTTCACCATTAGCAGCATCTTCTAAGTTAGTAATTGTATCAGGGATACTTCCTTCGTGTAATAATTTAAACCACATTTTAGCATGTTCTTTTTCATTATTTGCTGTTTCTTCAAAAATAGCAGCGATTTGTTCATAACCTTCTTTTTTAGCTTTTGAAGCATAGTAAGTGTATTTATTTCTTGCTTGTGATTCTCCTGCAAACGCAGACATTAAATTGCTTTCAGTTTTTGTTCCTTTTAAATTCATATTCTATTTCCTCTCTTTACAATTATGACAATATCCTTTAATCATCAAATCAACTGTTACAATGTCAATTTCATTATACATCTCATTAGATGTAGTGTCAAATTTAATATTAATATCTTCAATTTTTCCGCATTCTAAACAAGTAAAATGATAATGTTCTGTTAAGGTTTTATCATAAACATCTTTAGAGTTTGATACAGGTACATGCTTTATCATATTAGCGCTAACTAATTCTGATAAATTACGATATACAGTACCTAAACTAATATTTGATATTTCTAACTTAGCCTTTTCATATATAGATTCAGCAGTTAAATGTTCACAACTATTAGTTATAATTTTAAATATTAAATCTCTTTGTTTTGAATATCTCATAATTTCTCCTAAATAGTAATAATTACTACATATATAATTATATAGGAATAATTCCTATTTGTCAATATAAAAAAATCACTTTTCGTGAATTTTCTTAATAGGATAATAAGATAAAAATACAACAGGAACCGTAAATAATAACATCCAAACTAATGTTGGTAGTAAATCTAAAAATGGTAAAATATCATACATAAAGTCCGGAAATTTATCACTGAAAATATAATTAGTATTTAATATTTGATTAATGACATAAACGGCAAAATAAATCATTAATGAATATATTAACATTTTTAAATAACCTTTTTTATTTACTTCATATTTATGAATAAAAAGTGTGTAAAACAAAGATATAAATAAAAAATGGTGACTAACTATTAATAAAATAAAATCATAGCGGTCAAATGAAACGGCTGTATCTTGAAATAAAATAACACTGAATGTACAAAAGAAAGCTGAATAATATAAAAAATTAAACATTTTTTCTTTTTTAAACCAGAGCATATAACAATATAAATACCCTATTATAAAACAATATGGTAAAGGTAAGTGTATTTCTATGCTATAATTTCCTGTTACTATCGCACCTATATTATAAACTAATTGATTAGTTATTAAAACAATACATATTAACTTATCTATTAAATCACTTTTTTTGATTTTATGTCTAAATTTATATATTAAAAATACAGAAATAAATGTTATTACCATTAATGATATATGAACAATTCCTAAAAATGGTAATTCAGAATTTGAAACAGGTCCAAAATAATAATTCATACTACCTCTTTATCTAATTTAACTAAACTTACTTCTGTAAGTATTTATTTAAAAATTCGTCTTTAAATTCTAAAAATCTTTCTTCTTCAATAGCTGCTCTAGAATCTTCCATTAACTTAATTAAAAATCTTAAATTATGAATTGATAATAATCTAGCTCCAAGTGTTTCACCACTAACTATTAAATGTCTAATATAAGCTTTACTATAACTTTTACAGGTATAACAATCACAATCATCAGTTAGTTTAGAAAAGTCATCTTTATATTTAGCATTTTTTAAATTGATTTTGCCAGTTAGAGTAAAAGCATTTGCATGTCTTGCAATTCTAGTAGGTAAAACACAATCAAACATATCTACTCCCCTGCTAACTCCTTCAAGTAAATCAACAGGATCCCCAACACCCATTAAATAACGAGGTTTATTTTCTGGTAAATAATCTATAGCGTAATCAATCATTTTATACATTACATCTTTACCTTCTCCAACTGATGTTCCACCTATTGAATAACCATCAAAATCCATCTCAACAGTTTTAATAGCGGAATATTTTCTTAATTCTTCATATTCCCCACCTTGAACAATTCCAAATAATGATTGATTTTCGTTTTTATGATTATCTTTTCCTCTTTTAGCCCATCTTAATGTTCTATCAACAGAATTTTTTACATAGTCATAAGTCGCTGGATACCCAATACATTCATCAAATGACATCGCTATATCACTATCTAATTTATTTTGAATTTCAATTGATAATTCTGGAGTTAAAAAAAGTTTTCTCCCGTCAATATGACTTTTAAACTTAACTCCTTCTTCACTAATATCTTTAGGATTAGCTAAAGAAAATACTTGAAAACCACCTGAATCAGTTAGGATAGGACCGTCATAACTCATGAATTTATGTAACCCACCAGCTTTATTAACTATATCCTCACCAGGTCTTAACCAAAGGTGATAAGTATTACTTAAAATAACCCCACTACCTATTTCTTTTATTTCTTCTTTAGATAAAGTTTTAACTGTTGCTAAAGTTCCAACCGGCATAAACATAGGAGTATCAAAAGTACCGTGGTTAGTTATAAGTTTTCCTCTTCTTGCTTTTATATCTTTTTTAATTAATTCATATTTAATCTTCATATTAATTCACCTCAAAACATTATACAAAAAAAAGAGTATAAAGTCAAAGAAAATTTACACTCTTTTAATATCAAACTCAATTATATAATTAGTATCATCTGCTGGATCAATTAATAAATCAACAAACTCTCTTCTTTCACTTATAATTTTTGAATTACTAATTAATTTATTACCTACACTAGTATTATAATTCACTTCTATTTTTTGCAATCTACGACCATTTATATAAGTATTTGTATTGATAAGTTGATAAGGTAGATCTTTAATCAATTTTCCATTAGATAGTAAATATTTAACTTTTTTAACAGATTTAAACGTTTTTATAAAAACAACTAAAGCAAAAATTATAAACAGTATTGGAACAAACAAGATAAGCAATATAATCCAAAAATTTAATAAAGAAGCCTGTGTTACACAGTCATATGGGTTATTTGAATCATAATATACAATATTTTTATCTAAGTCAAATTTCACGTCACTAGAAAATATCGTGCCACAGTCATATAGTTTTCCATCAACTGTAAAACTATAAGTTGGTGAGCATGTCACACCTTCATCAGTTAAATTGCAATTTTCACTAACAATAGCTTCAGTTTCTGAATCTAAAAATATTTTCCTGATATAGCCACTTAAAAATATCGCACCAAATACAACCAAAAGAATTGTACCAAGTATACCAAACATAAATGAAAAACCATAACCTTTTTTATAAGATTTTAAATCTACACTATACATATCATAACCTCTTTTCATTTCCATTTTAACACAAAAAAGAAACTTTTTACAAGCTATAAATTTCTTTTATATAATCACTAAGTTCATATATTTTGGTTGAATGACTACCTTTTATAAAAATAGTATCGTTTTTATTAATATTTATATTATTTTTAACCTCTTCTAAATTTTTAAAATGTTTGCCATTAATTACTTTAGTTAACTCACCATATAAATAAACTTCTTTATTTTTGATTTTATTTAAATATTTGTTTATTTTTTTGTGATATTTCAAACTAAAATCTCCTAACTCTAACATATCAGATAAAATAATAATTTTCTTACCATTTAGTTTTTTTAAATAATTTAAAGATTCTTTTAAAGCTTCAAAACTACTATTGTAACTATCATCTATTAATTTAACTTCTCCGTTATATATTTTAAATCTTCCTTCATTATTTTTTAGCTTTTCTACTTCTTTAGTTATTTTTTTCATATCAATCCCAAACACTAAAGCTACCTTAATACTTATTATTAAATCTTCTAACATATGTTTACCTGGAATATTAAAAATAATAGAATATTTTTTATTATTGATATGAATATTAAATGTTGTATAATCACTGTAATATTTTATTTTTTTTACTTTAAACATTTTTTTTACTATATTAACTTTGTTTGACTTGATTCTTTTTAAATTCTTATCATTTTCATTTATAATTAAAATACCATCTTCCATTCCCTCTAATATTTCTAGTTTAGCTTTTAGAATATTTTTCTTACTACCAAGATTACCAATATGAGCAGTTCCAATATTTGTTATAACTGAACAGTTAGGTTTACAAATATTAGATAGATAAGATATTTCTTTCAAATGATTCATACCTAATTCAACTACTACTATATCAATTTCATCATTAAGTTTTAATAAAGTATTGGGCATACCTATGTGATTATTTTCGTTTTTTTCATTTTTTAAAACTTTATATTTAGTGCATAATAGTTGATAAATAAATTCTTTAGTTGTTGTTTTCCCGCAACTACCAGTTATTGCAATTAATGGAATCTTATATTTATTTCTTTTTAACTTAGCTAATACTCCTAGAGTTTCTAAAGATGAATTAACTTTAATTATTTTTTTACTTTTATGTTTTCTCTCACTAATAATATATTTAACACCTTTTTTCAATGTTTCATCTATGTAATCATGACCTTTTCCTATAGCTAAAAAAACATCATTTTTAACTATTTCTTTAGAATTAGTTTTAATATTATAATTAACTAACTTTTTCAAATCCATTTAAACCACCTAGTTTAGTTTATGTGATAATAAAAAAATTGCTTATAGCAATTTAAATATTCTTATGTAGCGATTTATTAATTCCATTTCCTATTAATATACTTAGCTTTTCAATAATAAAATCAACTTCTTTAGGAGTAACTATCAAATTATAACCAATTGGCGTTAGTACTTCATGAAGTAACTGCTTAATTTCATTATCATTTAAACTACCAACTATACCTAATAATCTCTCCTTATCTTTTTTATCTACTTTTATTTTTTTCTTTAAATAATTAGGTTGTGAGATGAATAATTTGTTAATAGGATTATCAATATTTTCCTTACTATAAGAATAATGTTTGTGCATATAAGAAAATGTATCGCTAACTATTGTAATCGCATCCACAACTGTAGGAACACCAATAGCTACTACAGGAACATTTAATGTATCAAAACTTAATTCTCCCCTATTATTTCCAATCCCACTACCTGGATTAATGCCTGTATCAGTCATTTGAATAGTTTTATTAACTCTTTCAATAGATTGACTAGCTAAAGCATCTATAAAAATAACAAATTCAGGTTTAACCTTTTCAATAACACCTTTAACTATTTTACTAGTTTCTATACCAGTTTGTCCCATAACTCCAGGTTTAAAAACACTAACCTCAGAAAAACCCTCTTCTAGTTGTCCTATTTCATATAAATGCTTAGTAACTATGATATTATCAATTGCTAAGGGACCTAAAGCATCTGGTGTAGCCTTAGCATTTCCAAGCCCTATTATTAAACACTTTTTATCACTTAAATTTAAAGACTCTAATAGTTTTTTTAATTCTTCACTAAATACTTTTTCAACCATTTTACTATTTTCATAATCTGTCACATCATCAAATTCAATAGTAATATATTTACCCTTTTTTTTATTTATATGAACACTACCTATTTCTTCTACAACTACCTCTGTAACACTAATATTTCCATATTTAGAAACGTTAGTTAAAATACCTGGTATCTTTTTTTCTTCAATTAAATCAATAGCTAAATCTGTTCTTATATTATATTTACTTAAATCTATTTCATGTCCCATCTAATCACCTACTATATTTTAAGTAAAATAACGATATTTTATACGAAAGTGTTGATTTTTTCCTATTTATTTGTTAAAATTATATAAGTTTGAAGAACTCGGAGGTGAGATTATGGCAAATATGAAAAATGCAAAGAAAAAAATCAAAGTATCACAAAAGCAAAAAGAAATGAATCATAACTATACTGCTAGTATGAGAACAGCTATTAAAAATACTAATAAAGCAGTAGCAGCTAAAGATAAAGATGGAGCTTTAGAAAATTTAAAAGTTGCTATCAAAAAAATTGATAAAGCTAAAAGCGCAAACGCAATTAAAGCAAATAATGCTTCTAGAAATAAATCAAGATTAACTAAAAAGGTAAATGAAATGTAGTATTTACTTTTTTTTATTTTTATAATATAATCAGAATGGTGAGAAAATGAAAAAATTAATACAAGTTATAGTCTTAATTACTATTTTATCTTTGGTTTTAATATATAGAACTGAAATACAAAGATATATCTTAGAAAAATTTATATTTCCAAATGAATACGAGGTTATAACTTATAATGAATATTCTTTAGAGTATAATACTCTTTATCAAAAGTACGAAAATGAAGAAATTACTAATAAAACAGACCTTTCTAATATGTTATTTACAATTTTAAATAGCGGTGAGGATGAATTTAGCTTTCTATGTTCATATGATGAATGTGTTAATGATTTAAATAATTACTTTGAAGATGATAGTAAATTAAACTTAAATAATTATGTTCATCCTTTTAATTCATATAAAGTAATCAATATGAAAATTAATTCATTAGATAAAATAAGTATTACACCTACTAAATTATATACAGATGAACACATTACCATGGTGAATACTGAAATTGATAGAATAATAACTGAAGTAATAACTGAAGATATGGATATAACAACAAAAATTAAAGCATTTCATGATTATGTAATTAATAATACTAAATATGACAGCGAATCCCTAGAAGATAATCTTAATGATATGAATAATCCTTCTAATACTGCATATGGTACTTTAATTAATCATTTAGCTTTATGTGGTGGGTATACAGATACTATGGCAATATTCTTAAATCGCTTAGGATTAGAAAACCACAAATTATCTTCAACAAATCATGTTTGGAACTATGTAAAAATAGATGAGAATTGGTTTCATTTAGATTTAACTTGGGATGATCCAGTTACAAATACTAATGATGATATTTTAATTCATAAATTTTTCTTAATTACAGATTCTGAATTAAAAGAATTAAATACTGAAAATCATGATTATATCATAAGTGAATCATAGGTAACTTTAAAGTGACTGTGGTTCCTTTTTTTTGAACTGAATTATAAATAACTCTCCCATTATGTGCTTCAATTATCTCATGTATTAGGCTGACTCCTAAACCAGTTCCATTTAATTTAGTCGTATAAAAAGGCTCTTTTATCTTATTAAATTCTTTCATGTTAAAACCCATACCATTATCAGATATAATAATCTCAAAATATTTTTTACTACATTTAGTTTCTATATTTATTTTTAAATTCTTTTCCCTTGATTCAATAGCGTTTTTTAAAACGTTTATTAAAACTTGATTTAATCTATTATAATCACCTTCTATATAAACATCATCGTCAAGTAAACTACACTTATACTTTAAACATTTATGATTTAAAAAAGGACCAAACTGTTTTATAACATCTTTTACCAGTAATGTAATATCCATAATATCTTTATTTAGTTTAATATTATTCATAGAAGAAAAATCTTGTAAAAGAATCAAAATAACATCCATTTCATCTTTTAATATTTCAATATACTTTTCGTGCTCCTTATTATTAATATCAAACATATCTAAATAACTTTTACAAACTGCAATAGGATTTTTAATTTCATGAGTTATCTTAAATAATGTTTCTTTATACTTAGTTGCTTTAATTATCTCTTTAACATTAAAATGTAACGTCATTATTGATTCTATCTTTAAATATGAATACACAACTAAATAAAAAGTAGCTATGAATAAAAATATATTCGTTAAATAAGTGAATAAACTTTTTTCAACATCAATTAAACAAACAGCTAATATAGATAAATATAAAAATATTTTACTTGTTAAACTTTTATAATACAATATATATATTATAAAACTTAATATTATTCCAATAGTAAATAGAAAAATACTATCATATATCAATAAAATTCCTATGAAAAAGGCTGTTAAAGTTCTTTTTTTCAAATAAGCTAATAGTAAAGGAATTATGCTTAAACCTATAGAACAAGTATTATGTAAACTAAGATAAAATGATGACAATAAAGCAAAATCAAAATATAAAATGTTATTATCCTGATTAAAATTTTCATTATTCATAGCATAAATTAAATATATTAAAAGAGGAAATAATAATAAAGTTACTTCTACTAATATACTTTCCATCATAATAATCACCAATATCAGTATACTAAACTTAAATGTCGAATTTTGTCGATTTATATCGAAATATAACAAAATATGTCTATTCAGATGATAATTCCATTTCTATTGATTTATTTAAATAATTAATATATAATTATTATGGAGGATATGAAAATATGAATGAAAACAATATACCTGGATTTAATCCAGCAAATAATCAAAATAATACCGGAGTAGGTCCTACAACTAGTGCACAACCTACTCAACAACCTGTTAGTCCAATGACTGTTCCTATTCAACCTGAACCTGTTAGTC
>CAYJEP010000040.1:0-3581 GCA_964369555.1 uncultured Muribaculaceae bacterium
GCTAATATTATAATAACTGCTAGTAATTCTATTAGTGTGAATGCTTTTTTCATATGCTCCCTACTTTCTACAGTTATTGTATCACAAAAAAATAAAGTCTAACAAGACCTTATTTTAAAATTCACAATTTCTAGGAGTTCTTGGATATGGTATTACATCTCTTATATTATCAATACCTGTTAAATACATTAATAATCTTTCAAATCCCATTCCAAATCCTGAATGAACACAAGTACCAAATCTTCTTAAGTTTAAATACCAATCTAATTCTTCTTGTGGAACATTCATAGCTTTCATACGATTTAATAATTTATCGTAATCTTCTTCTCTTTGTGAACCACCCATTAATTCTCCAACACCTGGTATTTCTAAATCAACTGCTGCTACTGTTTTATTATCTTCATTCAATTTCATATAAAATGATTTTATATCTTTTGGCCAATTATAGATAAATACTGGTCCATTAAAATATTCAGTAATATATTTTTCATGTTCTTTAGCTATATCCTCACCTTGAACAGGTTTAAATTCCCATTTAACATCAGCAGATAATAAAATATTTATCACTTCTTCGTGTGTGATTCTTGTAAATTCACTATTAATTAGTTTAGTTAATTTATCAACCAAACCTTTTTCTACAAATGAATCTAAAAATTCCATTTCATTATAAGCTTTATCTAAAACATATTTAACGATATATTTTAACATATCTTCCATAATGTTCATATCTTCTTTTAAATCGCAGAAAGCAATTTCAGGTTCAATCATCCAAAATTCAGCTGCATGTGTTTTTGTATTTGAATTTTCTGCTCTAAAAGTTGGACCAAATGTATAAGTTTTTCTAAATGCAGTTGCAAAAGTTTCAGCTTCTAGTTGACCTGATACAGTTAAACCGGTATTTTTAGCAAAGAAATCATCATTATAATCATACTTACCAGTTTTAGCTATATCATCATTATTTAATGTAGTTACATTAAACATTTCCCCTGCTCCCTCACAATCAGAAGCTGTTATAATAGGAGCGTGAAAATATACATATCCATTATTTTGAAAATACTCATGAATTGCCATTGAAGCAACACTTCTAACTTTAAAAACTGCATTAAATAATTTAGTTCTAGGTCTTAAGTAAGCTTCGCTTCTTAAAAATTCTCTAGTATGCCTTTTAGGTTGTATCGGGTAATCATCAGGGCAATCGCCTAACAAATTTACTTCACTAGCTAATACCTCATAATCTTGACCCTCACCTAAAGATTTTTTTAAAATTCCTTTAACTGATATAGATGATCCGATTTTATATTTTAAAATTTCTTCAAAACTTGATAACTCATTTGTATATACTACTTGTAACGATTTAAAAATAGTTCCATCATAAAAATCAATGAAAGCAAATTCTTTTTGTTTTCTATGATTTCTAATCCAACCTTCTAATATAACCTCTTTATCTATATATTCTTTTACGTTGTCATATATTTTTTTTATTTCCATATTAATTCTCCTTATGTAGTGCGTTATAAACTATTAAATAAATAATTAGTCCGATAATGAAAATAGCTACCCAGAAAAATGGATTTCTGCCATTATCAACTAAAAACTCCTTCAAACTATCATACTTTCCAAAATAATTTGTTATCCCCTCTGAAATACCTGTAACAAAATCAATTACTGCATCCATATTATCCTCCTATTTTTTTAATATTTTTGTGACCTTTAATTAATTTTTTAATACCAAATTTATTAGAAAAAGCTACTGTTAACATATCTTCATCTATACCAACGATAACCCCAATACCATATAAGTCAAATGATATTTTTTCACCTAGTTGATACTCACAATCAGTATCAATCAAATTATTTTTAGTAGTTATAGTTTTAAAATAACTAGAGTCAATTTCTTTTAAAAATCTTGAATCTGGATTAAAACTTCTATTACCAAATAATAATCTAGAGTTAGTATTAAATAACCATAATCTTTTTTTAGCTCTAGTCATTGCAACATACATTAATCTTCTTTCTTCTTGAAGTTGTTCTTGTTCATATAATGAATTAAAATGAGGAAAAATTCCTTCTTCTAACCCTACTATAAATACAAAATCAAACTCTAAACCTTTAGAAAGATGAATAGTCATTAAAGTTACTACATTATCAGTATTATTGTGGTTTTCTAAATCGGTAATTAAACTTACTTCATTTAAAAAATCTTCCAAATTGATTATACCATAATTTTCTTGAAATTGATAACAAATAGATTTAAACTCTTCTAAATTTTCTATTCTAAATTCATCATCTATAACATCTTTTAACCCTGTCTTAGTTATAATATCATCAACTAAATCTGTTAATAATATTTCATCCATATTATTTCTAAAATCATTTATTAGGTTTTTAAATTCTAATTCTTTACCTTCATTTATAACTTCAAATAAAGAACAATTATTTATTAAAGCTTGCTTTTTTAATTTATCAATAGTTACTTTACCTATTTTTCTTTTAGGGGTATTAATAACTCTAAGTAAACTCATATCATCAGATGGGTTATATATTAATTTTAAATAAGCTAATATATCTTTTATTTCTTTTCTAGAATAAAAATTAGTAGATCCTATTATTTTATAAGGAATACTATTAATTAAAAATTGCTCTTCAAAAGTTCTAGATTGAGCATTAGTTCTATATAATACAACTATTTGTTTATAATCATATCCATCATCAATCAATTCATTTATTCTATTAGAAACTTGGAATGCTTCTTCTTTTTCATCTTGAACTTTACTGTAAACAATTTTATTTCCATCTTCATTATCAGTCCACAAATGTTTTTCAAACTTTTGTTTATTATTTTTAATCACACAATTTGAAGCTTCTATAATTGTTTTAGTAGAACGATAATTTTGCTCAAGTAAAATAACTTTACAACCTGGATAATCTTTTTCAAAATTTAAAATATTTCTATAATTAGAGCCCCTCCAAGAATAAATCGATTGACTATCATCTCCTACAACACATATATTTTTATACTTCGCACTAATTAACTTAGCTATTAAATATTGAGCTTCATTAGTATCTTGATATTCATCAATTAAAATATATTTATATAACTCTTGATAATAACTTAATACATTAGGATATTTATTAAATAAAACAATTGGTAACATTAGTAAATCATCAAAATCAACAGTGTTGGTTAATAATAATCTCTCTTGATATTTTTGATAAACAAATAAAGCATCTTCCTCTATATTATTATTAACATATTTTTCATAATCAATGTGACTAATTAAAGAATTTTTATTATTACTAATAATATTTTTAGCTGTTTTTAAATCTATATCTAAGTTATATTCTTTAATTATTGATTTAATTAAGCTATTAGATTCATCGGCATCTAATATAGTAAAGTTTTTATTTAAACCTAGTTTTTCAGCATGTATTTTAAGTAGTTTTAAACCAAATGAATGAAATGTAGAAACTTGAATTTTATTTGCTTCATCTTTTAATAAATTATATATTCTATCTTTCATTTCTTTAGCAGCTTTATTAGTAAATCTGATAGCTAGTATATTACTTCCATCAATACCTTT
>CAYJEP010000040.1:3591-8264 GCA_964369555.1 uncultured Muribaculaceae bacterium
TTTATTAAATTCGCAACTCTTTCCGTTAAAACTTTAGTTTTACCACTTCCAGCTCCCGCTAAAACAAGTAAAGGACCCTTTAATGTATTAACAGCTTCCTTTTGTTTTTTATTAAGCATAACTACCTCCTATTAAAAAAGTAGATTACTCCTCTACTTCTTTGGTTATTTCTTTTAAATGTTCAATAATTAAATCTTTGCCTTCATAACTTTCAGTAATTTTACCATTCTTTATTTTTAGTAAAGTATCAGTTTTAAATCTAATATCATCATTGCTTACAAGATTTGATTCAGAAGCTAAATATTTTTCATTAAACGGATTATTTAATTGTGAGTAATAAATTCTTATAGGTTCATCTGATTCATTATATTTTTCAAAGTAAGACAAATAAATACCTTCAACATATTCATTACTATTAGTAACTAAAACATAATACTCATCATTATTTCTATTAAACATGTTACCAGTTAATATGTAATCATATTGAATTTCTGCTACATCTTCTTCTTTTACAGTTTCCTCTTCATCCATAACTAAAAAGATTGTTATCACATAAAAAATAGCAAATATAATAGTTATAGCAATAACTATTTTAATTAATTTTGATACTTCATCACTTGAAGTCATTATATTTCTTGTAGTTTTCATTTTTATCACCACTTTAATTATATCATAAATAAAACAAAATACATATATATAATTAAAAAAATATAGATATAGAAAAAACCATTTAAAATGGTTTTAACACTCAACGTATCCATCGCAATATAATTTTGTTGCTGCAGGCCAGCTGTAATTAATTTTACTCGAACGCCCTTCAAAATATATAATATCAATTGATTTTCCAACAAAATGACTAACCGCTGATTCTGAAACAGTTTTAGGAACTACCAATATGTCTAGTGATGCTCGGTTAAACGCACTAGTACCAATAGTAGATAAATTTGCTCCTAACGTTAAATTTCTAACAGGATTATTTTCAAAAGCATTATTACCTATAGTAGTAATTTTATCTGGAATTATTAACGTTGCTATTTGATTATCTTTAAATGTTTGACTATTTATTTGGGTAATATTTTCGCTTAGTGAGATACTAGTAATGACATTACTTTGAAATGAAAACGCACCAAGAGTAGTTACAGTATTAGGAAGTGCTAGAGTTTTTATCTCATTAAAAGAAAATGCACTTGCCCCAATACTAACTAAAGATTGAGATAATTTAAAATCATTGATTAAATTATTAGAAAATGCTGATGATCCGATTGATGTTACATTATTTCCCATCTCCAATATTTCGATATCACAATTATCAAACGCACTATCTAAAATTTTAGTCGTTGATTCCCCAATAACTAACTTTTTAATACTATTGGTATTAAAATAGTTAAGAGCAACTTTATCAGCATTTTCAATAAACAAAGTACCAAAAGTAGAATTTTGAAATGTTGAATCAGTAATAGTAGGGTTCCCTTTGATAGAAAAACTTTCAAAATCATTAGCACTGAATGATGCAACTCCTAAACTAGTAACTCTTTCTGGAATAATTAAATTTTTAATTTTATTTTCAGAAAAAGCCTGAGCTTCTATAGTAACAACAGAATCTCCTAAATTCAATACCTCAATATAGTTATTTGAAAAAGAACTAAATGTTATAGTAGTTATTTTATTCGGTATTGTGACTTCAGTAAGTTTATTAGAATTAAATGCTTGTTGACCAATGCTTTCAAGATTATCTGATAGTTTTAAAGTCTTTATTTCATTACTGTAAAACGCACCCGCTCCTACACTTATAACATTATTAGGGATAACTACATTTTCTATCATATTACTTGAAAAAGCGTTACTTCCTATAGTTATTAGCGAACTAGGTAAATTTACATATACTAAATTATTATTTTGGAATGCCCCATTTGAAATGGTTACAACCCCTTCAGGAAACACTACACTATTTATTTTTTTACTTGAAAATCCACCTATTTCTGTAACTGGTTTATTATTAATTTTTTGTGGGATAACTACATCTAAACCACAGCTAGTTTGATATCCAGTGATTCTGATAGTAGTTCCTAAATCACTATATGTAAAACATGAAAAATTCTGTTCAACAGCTTCTGTCACTTCAAGTTGAACTGAAGCCGTAGCAGATTTATTATTATTGCCAGAAGCAGTACAAGAATAGTTGTAATTTCCAACCTCTAATTTTTGCGTATATTCTAAATCACAGCTAACAATTCCCTCACTTTTACCAAAAGCGATATCAAATAAGTCATCCGGAAATAATGTAGTTCCTTTAGTTATTGTTAAACTAGGATTTTTTGCAGTTATAGTTGGAACAACATTATCTAAAAAGTAAATATCACATCCCTTGGATACGACAATTTCCTCCTCATATAAATTTACGCATACATAAACTATGTTATTTCCACTCAGTTCTATTTCGTTTCCAGTCCCAACTAAATTTGGTTCACATCTAACTGAATCTATACAATATTTCCAATCATAACCTTTGTTATCAACATCTACTTTTCCACCGGTAGAATTCCAAGCTTGTGACTCTTCAAAAAGATTAATTGATGGAACAGTACTCGTTATATCATTTCCAGAACCATCAGTTCCTTCTTCTGGATTTTCCATATCACTACACTTAGTAATGACAGTTTCATTATAGTTTTTTCCATAACAAACATCATCTATGATGACTCTAAAATATATTTTCCCATCACTTTTGATATATATAGTTCCTGTATCAGGTTTTTTTCCAGATGTAGCTACTAAATCATAAACATCAGTTTCTGTATCATCACTGATAATATCTAAATTTTCGTCTAAAAAACTAGTTGCATATAATTGTTCCGCACCATCTAGTAATAAATAAGCTTGTGAGAGATTAGCTGATTCTTTCGCATCATCAATCACATTTAAGATTAAAGGCGTTGCTATTAAAGCAATAATTGCTAGTATTATAATAACTGCTAATAATTCTATTAATGTAAATGCTTTTTTCATACATTCCTCCTACTATGGTATAAGTATATCACGAGAAGATAAAAAAAAACAATAGGTTACTTACCTACTGTTATAGTATTTAAAGAATTGGCTACTTTTAATAATTCTTCTTGATTAAGTACATCAGATATCACATAAAATTCTAAGTCATTACTTACCCAACTAACAGTTGAATCAGTTAATGTTCCAATAGTACCAGTTACAAACTCTAAACTGCCACTAGTAGGGACTACTTGTAATTCCTCTGTTATATTAATAGTTTCTTGAATTAGTGTAAAAGGATTCTCACCATCAAAAGTTAATATAATTCTTTCTCCGTTTTCTAAAGAAACCTTTTCTTGATTTGTTAATGTTGTATTATCAGGTAAAAACATAGGATATATAATTGAATCAATAGTAGATGTATTTTCTGTTTCTACTTCTTTAATATTTGAACTTAAAGCAAAATACGTTTCATCATAACTAGCGTTATAATCAACTGTATTAAATGTCATTTTCATTTGTACTATATCAGCTTCATTTAAAATCTCCACTTGCTTTATTGAAGCATCTTTATCAAAATATATCTTTTGTTTTACTAAATTAGAATTATTAGAATAATCAACTAAAGTAGTAACTATATATCCATCTTCTGTTTCTTCTATTACTTTTTCTGTATCATTCTTTAAATCTTTTAAAATTGTTTGTAATAAATATACTTGTGAACTATTATAAGGCCATTCGCTTTCAAATTTAAAACTTTTATTTAATGACGGCGTTAAAACATAAACACCCTCGCTGTTTCTTAAAATAATTTGCTCGTGATTATTTATTGTATTTTTTAAATTAACTTTAAAGTTATTATCCTCGCTATAAGCTACTTCAACATCATATGTATATTTATCCTCACCATTAAACACCTCTAAATTACCTAATATGTGATATCCTTTTATATCTTCAACTTGATTAGTAAATTGTGTGACAACATCATTTTTATTAAAACATCCCACCATAAATAAACAAAATATTAACGTGAATAAAATTTTTATATTTTTTTTCAATTTTTCACTCCTTTAGTTAAATATATTTAATATTTAATTAAATATGAATATTTAAAGTTATTTTGAACAGTATAAAAATGAAAGGATGATTATTTTGGAAACACTACAAAAAATTTGTTTAGTTTTTACAATAGTAGGCGCTATTGTATGGGGAATAATTGGTTTATTTGATGTAAATATATTAACATCTTTATTTGGAGATGAATCAATGATTCCAAGAATCATATACACAATAGTAGGTATTACTGGTTTAATTAATATTGGTATACTATTTAATAAAATAGAAGCATAAAAAAACACTTATTTATTTAAGTGTTTTTGTTTGGTAGCTTCCCCACCACGAATATGTCTTAAAGCTTTGTTTTCATCTAAAACAGCTCTAACTTGTTCATATAGTAATGGATCAAACTTATTTAATCTAATTGTTAAATCTTGATGAACAGTACTTTTAGAGATATTAAACTTTGAAGCTGTTTTTCTAACAGTAGTTTTCTTATCAACAACAAATTTTCCTACTTCTAAAGCTCTATCATATATATTTAATTTCATCACATTATCTCCCCAAATAATTATATTATTATTCATCCATACTTAGAACAGATAAGAATGCTTCTTCTGGTATTTCAA
>CAYJEP010000041.1:0-7168 GCA_964369555.1 uncultured Muribaculaceae bacterium
TAAATTAATTGATTCAAATGATGAATTTTTAGCTGTTGACTTACAAAACTATAATTATTATAAAAATGATTTAGATAATTATGTAGTAGTTGATATTATTGATGTTGATAATTCTAATTTTGTAATTAGAGATATTAATGATAATGCATTATTCATTGATTTATTTAGTTTTTATATAACATATATGAATGAGAGTAATATTATTAATATTGGATTAGATGAATTACTTAATTTAGAAATATTACCATATATTTTAAAAAATGTCGCAATAATTTTAGGATCTTTATTTGGAATCTTCTTAGTAGTAGTTTTAATATTAAAAGTAAAACCACAGAAAAAAGATAATTTGAGTAAAGAAGATAAAATTAAATATACTGATGCCTTAACGTCGCTTAAAAATAGAAATTATTTAAATAATTCTATTGATAAATGGGACAATAGTGAAATTTACCCTCAAACTATAATTGTTTTAGATTTAAAAAATATTGCTTATATTAATGACAATTATGGACATACAGAAGGGGATTTAGTTATAAAACAGGCTGCTAATGTTTTAATTGTAAATCAGCTAGAGAACTCTGAAATAATTAGAACGAGTGGAAATGAATTTTTAATTTATATGCTTGGATATAATGAAAAACAAGTTATTACTCATATAAGAAAATTAAATTAGGAATTAAAGGATATTAAACATGGATTTGGTAGTGCGATTGGATATAGTATGATTACTGATGCTATAAAAACAGTTGATGATGCGATTAATGAAGCAAGTTTAGATATGAGAAACAACAAAGAGGATATAAGTGAGTAAGCTTAAACGCTTTATAGAATTACTTAAAAAGCCAGAGATGTCTATTTTACCAGCACATTTGGCTTTTTTCTTAATTTTATCTTTGTTTCCTTTATTTTCAATGATTGGGGTAGTTATTTCAATCCTGCCTATAACAACTGATGAAATCATTTACGCACTAAATTCTTTACCAGTAGATATTGCTAATATCTTATTACCATTTTTAACTGAATCTGCTAGTACGTTTAATATAATCTTTATTATATTTGGACTTTATGTTTCATCTAATGCATCTTCAGCTTTAATAGTGGCTTCAAATAGTGTTTATAAGATAGAAAATAAAAGTTATATTCATAGAAAAGTTAAATCAATCTTTATGACATTTTGGTTAATATTATTGTTATTATTTACCTTGATTATTTTAGCTTTTGGAACATTCATTATTGAATCATTAATGAATTTTGGAATATTAGAAAATTTAACTATGCATAACTATATTATAATAACAGTATATAAATATTTAATAGGATTTGCATTTATATTTTTTACTATTAAAATTCTTTTTACTATCGCACCAGATGAAATAGTAAAAAGTAGACATGTTAATATAGGAGCTTTATTCACGACTTTAGGAATTATTTTAGTAACTACAGTTTATTCGTTTTACATTAGTAATTTTGCTAGATATGATATTTTATATGGTAACTTAGCTAATATAGTTGCTTTAATGTTATTAGTTTATTTTATTTCATATACATTTATTTTAGGAATATCTTTAAATAGTAGTTATTATAATGAATAAATTTTAGATATTTGTAAATATTATAAATGAATACTTAAAGTATTCAGTACAGACTATTTTTTTAAACGACTTATTATTAAGTCGTTTTAGATTGAAATTTTACAATATTTTTGATAAACTTATAATAGAGGTGTAATATGAAAAATAAAAAGGGAGTAGCAATTTCTAGTGTTATCTATATGATCTTAATAACATTTATTTTATTAGTTATATCAGTAGTCATTTTAATTGTTATGAGAAATGCAAGTTTAACAAAACTAAAGAATGAAGTAAGGGAAGAATTAGGGTATGATAGTGGATACTATTCTGTTGATATTTTTTATTATACAGGTGATTATCAAGAGTTTGTTGTTCCGAAGACTGGGAACTATCAATTAGAAGCATGGGGAGCTTCAGGTGGATATCCTAGTAGTGTGAGTATATCAAATAATAGTCCTGGTCATGGAGCTTATACTTCAGGAAGTATTTATTTAACTGAAGGTGAAATTATATATATATATGTTGGTGGTGAAGGTGAAAGTTTACAACAAACAACTAATATAGGTGGCTATAACGGTGGGGGGTATAGTGGAAACAATAGTAGTACTTATAGTTACGGTGGCGGTGGGTCTACTGACTTCAGACTTATTAATGGTGAGTGGAATGATAGCGATTCTCTAGCTTCTAGAATAATGGTTTCAGGAGCAGGAGGAGGTTCAATTTTAGGGACTGCAAATCACACTCAAGGTGGATCTGGTGGAGGTCTAACAGGATATAATGGAACATCTTTATTTAATGTAGTTGAACCTACAGGAGGAACACAAATAACATTTGGAACTGGGCATACTGATTTATTGCAAGGTTCTTTTGGGGCAAGTAGTTTTTCACACGCTACCGGTTGGGGCGGTGGTGGAGGATCTGGCTATTATGGTGGAGCTAATGGATATGGTAAAGGTGGAGCAGGAGGTTCATCTTATATTTCAGGACATACTGGTTCAGTTGCTATAACTTCTATTAGCGATTTAACTCCTAAATCTGGTTGTGTAACTGGAACTACTAATAACGCTTGTTCTATTCATTATAGTAATATTTCATTTACAGATACTGTTATGATAGATGGTGACGGATACAGTTGGTCTAATGTTAAGGGAGTGACAACTAAAATGCCTAATCCATTTGGCGGGTATTATGATATTAATGAAGGTCATATAGGAAATGGGATAGCTAAGATTACTTATGTAAATGCTGATGTTTATGTAGAAGATACACTTAATGGTGGTGAAGTCTTATTAGGAGATGGTATGGTTCCCGTTATTATTGATGATACTGGTGTTATTTCAGTAGCTGATTTAAGTGATGAGTGGTATAACTATGCAAGAAGTGAATGGGCTAATGCTGTTGTTGTAAATGATAGTGTATATAGAAACGCTATTCCGGGAACGGTAATACCAATTGAGAATATCGTCCAAATGTATGTATACATTCCAAGATATGAATATGAGGTGTTTTCATTTTCTGAAACAGAAGTAGTTGACATAAATTTTACATCAGTTGATGTAATTAATAAGATAGATTTAACTACACCTTTAATAGAGGCTAAAGGTTTAACAATTACTCATCCTGCATTTTACTATACTGAAAGTGATGGAACAGTAGTTGATTTACCGGGAATTTGGTTTTCTAAATTTGAAGTAGGTAATGAATTTAAAGTAATACCAACAATTAGTAGAAATACAACTTTAAATGTTAGTTCTTTATATAGTGGTATAGCAAATTTAAATAATAAAAATGGATTGAATAATACTAGTGATGTTCATATGATGAAAAATAGTGAATGGGGTGCGGTTGCTTATTTATCACAATCAATATATGGATTGTGTGAAAGTTTAAACTCGTGTAGTTTAAAAGTGGAAAATAATAACTTTAATCCTGTAATTGCTGGTTGTGGTGCAGATGATATTATAGTTAATGGTGAATGTACAGAAGAAAATCAGTGGAATAGTTCTAATGGTATTAAAGCTAGTACTACTAATAATATTACTGGTATTTATGATATGGCTGCAGGTACTTGGGAATATACTATGGCTGTTTCAATGAACTCTGACGGTAGTATTAACTTTGGTTCTTCTGGATTTACAAGTTTGGATATGGAAACTAAATATTACGATAAGTACTTAATAGGAAGTAATTCACAACAATCTCACCATGCATACTTAGGTGATGCTATGGAAGAAGTTATAGTTTCTGGTAATAGTACTATAAATAACGATGCAATTTATTATTTCTTTAATACTACTAGTTCGTGGTTTAACCGTGGTGGTTGGGTTAATAACAATGCTGGTGCAGGTATATTTTCATCAGCAGCAGGTAGTGGTGGTAACGGAAACACATCTAGAGCTGTTGTTTGGACTTATTAAACTCAAAGATTTTGAGTTTTTTAATGCACAAAAAAATTGGTATATAACCAATTATTTTTTAAATATATCTTTAATCATTGATTTAAACTTTTTAAAACCTGTATTATCTTTTTCAAATATTATTTCAGTTTTTAAAATAAAGAATAAAACAATTAGTATTAATATTCCGTATAGTATATAACTTATATTATAATAACCTAATGAGAATACAATTGAAGTAAATGCAAATAATATATTTATAACATAAATTATTAAAACGACAGCTTTTTGAGATAAGTCTTTGTTTAATAATTGATGATGTATATGAAATTTATCAGGTTTAGAAATACTTTCACCTTTTAATTTTCTTCTAATTACTGCAAATACTGTATCTAAAATTGGGATAGCTAATAATAATATTGGAATGATTAAAGATGAAACTGTTGCAGCTTTAAATCCTAGTAAAGCAACTACTGAAATAATTAATCCCAGTAACATTGAACCAGTGTCACCCATAAATATTTTTGCTGGATTAAAGTTATGGAATAAGAATCCTAAACAAGAACCTAACATAATAAATGATAGAGTTACTTGAAGTTCATATCCTCCTAATAAAAATCCTATAATACCTATTGTTAAGAAATATATAGCTGAGATACCACCTGCTAAACCGTCTAATCCATCAATTAAATTAATGCAGTTAATACAACCTAGAATAAAAAATAATGTAAGTGGAATTGTTAACCACTGAAAACCTATATATAGACCGAAAATTGTTAAATGATCTAGAAATACATTTCCATAAAAGACTACTATACAGGCTGCTATCAGTTGACCTAGAAATTTATAACTAGCTTTAATTGGTTTTATATCATCTATAATTCCTGTTATTACAATAACGAAACTAGCTATTAGAATAGAGTTCATAACTAGACTTTGTTCTGCAAATAGTATATATCCGAGCAAGAAACCTGCGAATATTCCAAGACCACCTAATCTAGGTATTGGTTTTTTATGTACTTTTCTTTTATCTGGGATATCTAAAGCTCCTATGTGGATAGCTATTTTTTTTATAATTGGTATTACTAGTGCGACAAATATAGTCATAATTGCCACTATTGTTAAATAAAACATCTTTATCACCTAGAATAATTATACTATATTTTTCATGCATAGTAAATGATAAGTTATAGATATATTAAGAATTATTCATTGAAATTGTTATTAAGACTGTTAAATCATTGCGTTGGTGTTAAGAGTATGTTATAATTATTTTGATAAAATTACTTGAGTAGAGGAGCGTTTTTATGAAGTCAAAAGTATTTAAAACTAGTTACTGGATAATATTAGCATATATAATTTTATTGCCGGTTTTAAACATTGCAGAGTATTTTATTTCAATATATGGAAATAATGATTTTTTGGTGGCAATGGGATTACTCATCAAACCAGTTATAATATTTATACTTTTTATGTTTTTTTTACTTGATAAAAGGATCAGTAAAAAAAGCAAGGTATTTTCATTAGCATTTTGTTTTTTATTCCTAGTGTATGGGATAATTCATTTGTTGAATATAAGAGATTATTTTTATAGTTTATCTGCAGCTGGAATTATTACGGAATTAGCTGATACTGTAATGTATGGGTACAATATTTTAACATTTATTATGTTAATTAATTATTTTAAAATATTTAATCAAACAGAAAAAGATGGAGTTTTTAAATCTATTATTATTTCAATTGTGTTGTTAAGCGGATTACATATTATAGCAACCGTATCAGGTACATCTATCCAAACTTACGAAAACAGTGTTGTTAAATTAGGATGGAGGGGTTGGTCAACGTTAGCTCATTATGGTGGGCATGCTGTCTTAATATTATTCCCGGCAATTTTATATGGGTTATTTGAAAAAAAATATTTTAATAAAATCATATCAGTAATTTTCTTTATTATTATTTGTATTACACCTTATTATTTATTAGGTACTAAAACACCAACATTTATGATTTTGTTATATATGATTTTTTATTCTGTTTACTTAACAATTAAATATGGGTTTAAGAAAAATATAACGATTTATGTTCTAACATTTATTTTAGCAGCCACTTTACCACTGACATTTGCTTTTCAAAATATGCTTTATCAATATGGTATTATAAGGGATGTAAATATTGGTGATGTAATTGGTGGAGTAGCGGCTCCTGAAGAAGATGAAGAAGACTGTAATATAATTACTCCAGAATGTGATGATAGATTCGATAGTGAATTTGGAATAATAGTTAAAGAAAGTATAAATGAAGTTTCAAACAAGGATATCACTTTATATGATAATAGACAATTACAAATAATGGTAAATATGGAAATATTTAGTCGTGTGGACTTACAAACTCAATTATTTGGATATGGTATGAAAACACTACATGCTGTTTATTGGGTTGAGTCTGATGGTTTTAATATCTTTTTCAGTTATGGTATTATTGGATTCATTTTGATTTTAAGTATATACATGTATCATGTTATTAAAATGATAATTGTTTATTTGTTAAATTTAAGAAAATTAGATGCATTAAGCTTTATTTGTTTTGCGATGACTGTTGTTAATATTGGTTTACTATTTTCAGTAGGATTTATTGTATCTTATCAAGAGATAGCGCCGTTTTTTGTTATAGCTTTAGCGCTTGCAGTGGTAGATTATAAAAGATATTTGGAAAATACTAAATCTAATCGCTTATTATTTATGATGAATGATATGACAACTGGTGGAGCTGAAGTAGGATTAATTGATGTGTTAGATACATTAAGTAGTAATTATGAGATAGACTTATTATTACTTAGAAAACAAGGAAAATTATTAGAAAAAATAAATCCTAAAGTTAATGTTATTTCAATTTATAAAGATAAAAAGAGTATCATAAATTCAGGTATAAATATGATATATAAAATATTATATTTTTCTGGAACGTTTGGTAATAAAATCTTATACTCTTTAATAATAAAAGAAAACTATTTAGCAGAAATATCTTATATTGAAGGGATGCCAACAGTTTTTATTTCTAATAGCAATAATAAACATTCAATAAAAATAGCTTCAGTAAGAGTTGGGCTTTTAAATCATAAATTACACATTGAAAAATTAATTAATGGTGAAAAAAGATTACATAAAGCCTATAAAAAAGTAGATTTTATTCATTGTGTTTCAG
>CAYJEP010000041.1:7178-8247 GCA_964369555.1 uncultured Muribaculaceae bacterium
CACATATTTTGATAGTGAAAAGATAATTGAAAAGTCAAAAGAAAAATACGACAAAATATATGATAAAAAAGATTTCAATGTTTTAGCAGTAGGTAGATTTAATGAACAAAAAGGGTATGATAGATTACTAGAATCAATGTTAGAGTTAAAAAAAGATATTCCTAATATACATTTACACTTGATTGGTAATGATGATACTGATTATGGTACTATGATTAAAGAATTTATTAAAGATAATAAAATGGGGAAATATGTTTCTATTCATGGTGAGAGAAAAAATCCTTATCCATATATGAAAAATTGTGATGTATTAGTTTCTAGTTCTTATTATGAAGGATTTCCAAGAGTTATTAACGAGTCTATATTGTTAGGGACACTAAGTGTTGGAACTGCTGTTACTGGTACTATAGAAGCCTTAAAAGATAACATTGGCGTTTTAGTTGCTGATAATAACGAAGGTATAATAAATGGAATTAAAAAAGTTTATAACAATGATAAGAGTCTGGTAGAAGTTAGGAGTAATATGAAAAAATTTGATGGTAATAAAAAAACATTTTTTAACGAATTTGAAACTATGTTTAAAAAAGACAATAATTTAAAATGTTTATTCATAACAGATATATTTCCTTATAATGGAGAGGGGTTTGTTAAAAATGATATTTTACACATGTCTAAGATTTACAAAACTATTGATATCATTACAACTAATCCAAATGGGACAGAAATCAAATATGATTTACCTTCTAATGTTCATATTCACCATTTGAATAAATATGATTTAAGATATATATTTTCTAACTTTGACTTTCAAGTTCTTAGTTTAAAAGAATTATTTAAAAATTTATTTAAAAAAAGAGGTTTATTAATCTGGTGTAAAAATTATTATTATTCTGCAGTAATCAAAGCTAAAATCAATGAGCTACATAAGAAAAATAATTATGATATTTTCTTTAGTTACTGGTTTCATTGGTCAGCTCTAGCTATAGCAAGAACAAATTTAGACCAAACTAAAGTTAAGTTCTGTAAAACTCATAACTATGATACTTATCTAGATAGAAATCCTCAATTA
>CAYJEP010000042.1:0-8110 GCA_964369555.1 uncultured Muribaculaceae bacterium
TTATTTTAAATGAGACAGCTTATTTTGGATTTAATGCAAGAGAAGTATTAAAAGAAGAAATAAGTAAAAGAAAAATTACTAAAGTTTTAATTATGACTGATGAAGTTATTAAAAAGGTTGGGATATTAGATAAAATTTTAAAAGTATTACCTAATATTGAATATCAAATTTTTGATGGTGTGAAACCAAATCCAACTATTGAAAATGTGAAAGAAGGATTAGAGCTTTGTAATAATATGGACGCTATTATTGCTTTAGGTGGAGGTTCAGTTATTGACTGTGCTAAAGCTATAAGTATTATTACTACTAATCCTAAATATAGTGATGTTCGTTCACTTGAGGGAGTGGTTAATACTGAAAATAGAGGTTTACCAATTATAGCTTTACCAACTACAGCGGGAACTGCAGCAGAAGTTACTATTAATTATGTTATAACAGATAAGGAAAATGATACTAAAATGGTTTGTGTTGATCCTAATGATTTACCAGTTTTATCAATAGTTGATACAGAATTTTTAATGTCAATGCCTAAAAGTGTTGCAGCTGCAACAGGTATGGATGCTTTAACGCATGCAATTGAAGGTTATATTACTAAAGGCGCTAATGAATTTAGTGATATGTTTCATCTGCAAGCTATTAAAATGATTTACAAAAACTTAGAGAAAGCTGTAAATGGTGATATTGAAGCTATGGATCAAATGGGAATGGCTCAATATATAGCAGGAATGGGTTTTAGTAATGTAGGTCTTGGAATTGTACATTCTATGGCACATCCACTGGGAGCTTTATATGATACACCTCATGGTGTTGCTAATGCTTTATTGCTACCATATATTATGGAGTTTAATGGTGAGGGGTTAGAAGATAAATATAAAGAAATAGGTAAATGTTTTGATCTTAATATGGATAACGTAGATATTATTAAAACAGTAGTAAATGCTGTTAAAGAGTTATCTATTAGATTGGAAATCCCCCAAACATTAAAAGAAATTAATGTTAAAGAAAGTGATTTTGATATATTATCAGAAAAAGCTTATAAAGATCCGTGTACACCAGGTAATCCAAAGGATGTATCTGTTAGTATAATAAAAAGTTTATATGAAAAAGCATATTAGAAGGAGTATTTATGAAAACAAAAGTAGGGTATAGTCAAAATCCTGATGCATTCTTATCAGGTAGTGAAACAGCAAAAATGTCTAATTTAGATAACATGGAAGTAGGGTTGTTATTTACTTCATGTGTTTATGACCAAAATGAAATAGTTAAAGGTATTAGAAGTGTTACTGATAAACCATTTCTAGGTTGTACCTCATCAGCTGCTATTTGTACACATGATGGGTATTTAAACAGTGAAACAGGATATTCTGGAATGATGAGTTTTGGTGATAATGTTGAAGTTGTTGTTGCAGGTTCAGAAAAAACTGATGAAACTCCAAGAGAAATTGGGGCAAGAATTGCTAAAGAAGCAATTTCAAAAGTTAAAGGTGAAGATAAGGAACCTGATTATTTCTTTATGACAGCAAATCCTGGTGAAGAAGAAGAATATTTAAAAGGTATTCAAGATGTAATTGGTGATATTCCAGTATTTGGGGGTTCTGCTGCTGATAATACTGTAGAAGGTAAATGGAGTGTTATTTGTAATGATTCAGTATTCACATCAGGTTGTGCTATAGCAGTATTTTATACAGAGTCTAAAATGAAAAATATTTATAACGGTGCTTATGAAGAAACTGATAAAGTAGGGGTTATTACTAAATTACAAGGTAAAAGAACATTAGTAGAAATAAACGGTGAACCAGCTGTTAAAAAATATGCAGAGTGGACAGGAAAAGATTTAGATTCATTAAAAGAAGGTGGTATTTTAGTTGAAACTATTTGTCAACCTTTAGGAGTTAAAGATCCGATTGGAAACATTGTAGCAGTAAGACATCCAATGTTTGCTAATAAAGATTATTCAATGAATATTGGAGCTGATTTAGCTATAAATACTGCAGTTATATTATTAACAAATTCACCAGAGGGAATTTTAAAAGCTAATGAACAAACTGTTAATGATTTAAATAAAGCTATGGATGTTAAATCTTATTTCTTAGTACACTGTGGTGGAAGAAGATTAGGGCTTGCTTTAAATAAAATTGAAGATAAAATTTATCCTGAAGTTAAAAAAGCTACTAAAGATAGAGAATTTTTAATGGTATTTACATTTGGTGAGTATGGTTCTTTAGAACATAGTTCAAATACTGTAGGTGGTTTATCACTTTCATATACAGGGTTTGGTGAATAATGGCAAAGAATTTAATTGGGGAAAATTGGTTAGATGCTAGTGATTCTAATACTATTAGGGTTATTAATCCTGCTAGTAATAGATTAATTGATACAGTACCTGAGAGTACTAAAGAAGACTGCGATAAAGCAGTTAAGGCTGCTTTAAAAGGTTTTAAGAAATGGAGTGCGAGGCCACTTCATGAAAGAGCTGATATTTTATATAAATTTAATGAATTAGTTATTAAAAATAAGGATATGTTAGCAAAATTACTTTGTATGGAAACAGGTAAACCGTTAAAAGAAGCAATAGGTGAAATTGCTAATGTAAATATTGGTTTAAGAGCTTTTGTAGAAAAAGCTAAACATGAATATGGAAGTGTAATTCCATATGGAACAGAAAAAGGAAATGAAAAGAATTTACAATATACAATTCAAGCTCCACATGGAGTTGTTGTTGCTGTAATACCTTTTAACTTTCCTTCTGATTTATTCACACAAAAAGTGCCTTCAGCTTTAATTATGGGGAATTCTGTTATTTTAAAACCATCTCCACATAACCCATTAACACTTAATAAGTATGCTGAACTATTACTGGAAGCGGGAGTTGATTCTGGTGCTATTAATATTATTAATGGAACAGGAGCTTTTGCAGCACAAGAATTAGCAAAAAATAAAAATGTTCATTTAGTTAGTTTAACAGGTTCTACTATAGCAGGTATGGAAACCATGAAGACTTGTTCTAGTAATTTAACTCATGTTATGTTAGAACTAGGTGGTAATGACGCTTTTATATTACACAAAGATGGAGATATTGATTTAGCAGTTAATGAAACTATTTGGGGAAGATTTTATAATACAGGTCAAGTTTGTTGTGCTTCTAAAAGATTTTTAATCCATAAAGATATTAAAGAAGAGTATTTAACCAAATTAATTAAAAGAGTAAAACAAATTAAAATAGGTAATCCTAATAGTATGGATACAGATTTAGGATGTTTAATTAGTGAAGCTGCAGCCATTAATGTTGAAAATCAAGTTAAAGAAACTTTAGCTTTAGGTGCTAGATTAGTATATGGTGGAAGAAGAGATAGAGCTTTCTTTGAACCTACTATTATTGATAATATAACTAAAGATATGCCTGTTGCTAAAGATATGGAAATTTTTGGACCTGTTGTTTCTATAATAGAATATGAAGATATTAAAGATGCTATTAATATAGCTAATCAATCTTCATTTGGTTTATGTGGAAATATCATTTCTAAAGATATGAAATTATGTATGAATGTTGCTAATAAATTAGAATGTGGTGGAGTTATAATTAATGGTGCTTCATTCTTTAGATCATTTGAAATGCCATTTGGTGGATGGAAACATTCTGGAATCGGTAATGAAGGTGTTATGTCAACGTTAAAAGAGATGTCTAAAACAAAGACAGTGATATTTAAAAATATAATTGACTAGATTTTCTAGTCTTTTTTATGTTATAATTTTTTTAAGGAGGATTTATGGGAGAATATTTAGATTTATATAATGAAAATAAAGAATTAACAAACGAAACTGTTTTTAGACCAAAAGGTGGTAAGGCAATAATACCAAAAGGTAAATATTATATAGTTGTTATGATATTTATTGAGAATTTTAAGAATGAATACTTATTACAAATGACATCTATTGAAAAAGGTAGTATATGGGCTACTACTGGAGGGCATGTTAAAAGTGGTCAAACAAGTATTGAAGGCATATTAGAAGAAGTAAAAGAAGAATTAGGAATTGAACTAGATTTAAATGAATTAGAATTATTTAAAACTTATAAAAATGAATTTGCTTTTATTGATGCATATTATTTAAAAAAGGATATTGATATAGATTCTTTAACATATCAAGAAGATGAAGTAGAGTATGTAAAATATTTGAAAAAATCTGAGATAAGAGAATTGATTGATAAAAATTTAGTAAGAGGTTCTAATGTTGCTATTTTAGAAGATATTTTTAATAAATAAAATTTAAGTATAAAAAAACTACATTTCTATGTAGCTTTTTTTGAAATTATCTAATATAAAATAACTGCTTCTGTGTAATATTCATTATTATAAATATCTGTAATTTGATAATATATTAAAATTTCACCTTCGCCGACATCTTGATATTCAATCTTAATATCATCACCGACAATTAATGGTTCACCAATAATATATGAATTTTCAAATTCACCTTCATAAGTATAATAATCAAAGATAAATTCTATTTTATCATATTTTTTAATTTCAATAAATCTTCTTGTTTCAGTAGTGTTATTCCCATAATCTTCAACTGGTATTGCTCCAGTAACTTTACCGTTAGGATTTTTTTCATCCCAAACAATTACTAAGTTAACAAGTTCATCATTTAAATAAGATGGAACAATAGCTTTAATTAATTTATCAGTTTCTTCAATAACATAAAATGGAACAATTTGATTATCTAATGAAATCCAAGTATTATCAAAACTAATTATTAAATCACCATTTTCAGTTGTTTCATAATAATTATCACTACCTAAGTCAATATATCCCTCACCATCATCGTAAAAAACAACACTAGTAATAGAAGTAATAATATCCCAATCTTCATCAGATAGTTCTAAAATATAATTTTCACCATCATCAACGATTTCTAAATCTTGATATTCATTAGTTTCATAATAATTCTGATTAGAATCAATATAACTTTCATCATACCATTCTTGATCTGAATAATCATTATCATTAATAATTTCTCCAGTAGCGTTTTTAGTTTCAGTTTTTCCTCCGGCTACTGTATTAGCTATTTTATTTAAAACATCAATATAACCATCATTCATTCCGATATTAAGATATATATCAGACATCTTTTGATAGTATTCTAAGTTAGTATAAGGTATATAAATAGATAAGCCATTAGAATCTTCCATAACAGAAGTAGTAGCATTATACTCGATTATATTATTTAATTGTTCTATTAAATCTTCACTATATGAGTTAGGTAAATTTTCAGCTAAGTGATATAAATCAATAGTATCAATTTCACCATAACCGAAAGATTTTGTTTTACTAATTGCTTTAGCAACTTGATTAAAGTTACTAGTTTGTAATAATTCTATATCAATTTCTTTCATATAATCACTTAAAGTATTAATAAGAATATCTATATCATTCACATTAACAACACTTAAAGTTGCTTCTTCATCAAATAGTAATCCAGTATTAGAATCTATAAAAGAATCTGCAATAGTTTTACCTAAATCTAAAGTTTCTAAATCAGTATTTGAAGATAGTTTATTTAATATCTCAGTATAGTTCCACCCAGTACCAGGTTCTAATTCTTCTGAAGCTATTAAATAATCAGCATTATCTTTTAACATAAAAGCTGTTTCAATAGTAGCCATTAGGCAGGCATCAAATCCAACAAAATCAAATTTAATATCAGTATTATCTAAAGCATAACCAATCTCATCAATAGTTAGCGTATCTTCATAATTAGTAGTCTCATCATATCCAAAACCACTAATAGAACCCCCGCCGTGATTCCACATGATTAATCCGTATCTATCAGCTTCATAATTGGTAACTGAATAATCAATAAACTCGGTTAGTGATTCATGTGTTAACATATCATGTGATTTGAAATCATCATCAACTAAGATTAGTTCATTATTTTCTATAATATATCTTTCATCATTTTCAATATCATAATTTTGCCAAGTATCAGTTCCACCTGTTTGAATTACAACATTAATCTTTTCGTCAACTGTTGCATATAGCATCTCTTCAATGTCACTAGTTGCATATCCACCATCAGTTTCTAAATCAGAACCATTAATATAAACCATTAAGGTATAAGTTTGTGTTCCTTCATTAGAAATATCTTCTGGTAAAAATAAAATTATTAAGAATAAAACAATAAATATGTAAAAACCTGTTTTTAAAATTTTCATAACATCCTCCTTTTTAATTATATCAAAAAAAGCACTATTTGTGCTTAATAATTTTTAAACATTCTTTAATTATATTATTGATATACTCTTCCATAAACTTTCTTTTATATACATAAACATAAGAAGGGTGATCAATAGCTAGATAAATAATATTATTTATTTTAATAGGGGTGTATTTTTCATACGAACTACTATATATTTTTGATAAGACATTTTTATGAACTTTTTCTCCTAATAGGAAAACGATTTTAGGAGTAATTAATTTTATTTCTTTAAATAAATTATTTAAGCAACTATCTATTTCTAATTTATTGGGATATCTTAATTTATTATTGCAATCAAGAGGAGGACACTTTACTAAATTGGTTTTATAAACCTTATAATCTTTTAATTTTAATTCAATCTCTTTTATAATTTTACCTGTATTAGTACTAGGATGTAGTGGGGTATTGATATCATTTTTAATCATTTTAGCAGATAATCCTATAAACATCACATCAGCTTCAATTATTTTATCTAATAGTGGTAACTGATTTTTATATAAGCTACATTTTTTACAATTAATTATTTCCATAACTTCACCTACTTAATTATATCAAAAAAAGCACTAAGTTGTGCTTAACGAAATTTATAAAACTAAAGTTTTAACTTTTGGATGTTCAAAGCTTTCTTTTAATACTTTAGTAGTTTCAGTGAATAAAATTTGTTCTTCACTATTAAAGTTTGGTTTACTACCTTCAGTAAAAGTATTTTCATCAATTAAAGATTGTTCGAGATTTATTAATTTTTCCTTTAAATCCCAACCATTTTTATTACAGAAATCTTTTAACGTTAAAAAATTCTGATTGGCTTTATTTAATCTAGGTTTAATTACTAACTTATTGTATAACTCATCCTTATCATTAGGATCAATCACGCTAGTTGTAAAAGTTAAAACTGAAATAACTAAAGGTATAAGAGCGACCATAGCAAACTGAGTAATAAGCGCTAAAATAATCAATAATAACGATATACTTCCAGAAGTTATAGCGGTAATTAATTGCTTTTTAGAAAAACGTTTATAATCAACTTTATTGTATAAATCTTCTGTATTTTTAGAATGTGAGTTAAGAATCAATAAAGCCATAGCGCAATTATCTTCAGTAATTTGTAGTTTTTTCTTTCTTTTTAAGCTATCTGTGATTTTTAAAAAAGCATTATTTCCTTCTATTATAAGTGTAGCTTTGAAATTTTTTTCATTTCTTTGTTTTAAATATCTTTCCATGTTGCCTCCTTGAAATAAATATAGTTCAGTTATTATAGCATATTTATTAAAGATTACAACAATTTTTTGCAATATTACAATATTGTTAATATATTAATTTTATATTCGAATCATTTTAACTTTTGGTTTTTCTCTTCTTTTACTAGCTTCAGATACATATTGATCAATTCTTGATTTTGCTTCTTCTTTTATAATTAATCTTGTATCTTTACTATCATATTTTCCACTTTCTTCTATGATTTTATCATTAGCTATTTTCTCATATTTATGGGCATCTTCTAGTGAATTAAAAAGATAATCTACATATTGTCCAGTAGTTTTTATCCCAATTATATTTTGATAGGGGTATACTTCAGTAGAAAAGTCATGATCTGATTTAGCAAAAACAACTAAATATTTCGCACTATTAGTTCCATTTTCTTTATATGTTATCACTTCTTGTAATAAATAGCATTCCATTGCTACATAGGCAACAACCTGTTCATCTCTTTCTAGTTCCCATCCAGGTCTATTTATCCATCCAACTTGTTTAGTAATAGGCATTAAAGCATATTTTAAAGGATATCCATTATTTATTTTTTTCATATAATCACCTCTAAAACTAGTATATCATTTTCTACTAATATTTAAAA
>CAYJEP010000043.1:0-8085 GCA_964369555.1 uncultured Muribaculaceae bacterium
ATTTATTATATTATCCATCCATTTAATATCGTTATTAGGGATAATACCTACCACGTGGTCATTATCTATTAAAAATTGCACTAAGGAGTTATTTTTTTCTAACCATGATTCGGTTATGAAAAAAGTTACTTTAATGTTATTACTTTGTAATACATTTAAAATTATATCTATATTATCATTTTCTTCTACTATAAAACTTAAAGCAATACTGTTTAAACTTTTATTACCACTAATTATATATTTATCATATATACCATCAACTGATATTTTCGGTTGGATATCTTCATATTCTAATAAATTTTGATTAAATATACCTCCTGCTTTTTTCATTTGTTCATAACTAACATCAATATTTATTTTACTTCCTGTAACTCCCGGTATAATTGTATCACCATTAATTAAAGCATCTATACTTTCTATCTTATATTGTTCACTAACATTTTTTATTTCTTCTAATAATTCATCACTATTTTTAATTACTGTTGTTATTTGTTCAGAATAATATATACTGAAGATTGCTAAGCCACATAAACCTATCACTTCAAATATCCTTTTCATTAAATCACCTAAAAAATTATATGTGATTAAACTAACATTTTTACCCCTATTTCATAAAATAAATAGAAAGGAGTTTATTATATGTATCAAAATTATCAATTAATGAGAAATTATAATCAACAAGTTACACCTTACCCTATTAACCAACAAAACATACCTTATAACTCTAATAATCAAAATGATGATAGATTTTTAGGATTATTTGCTGTTCCGTTTTTATTAGGTGGATTAACAGGCGCAGCTTTAGCTCCAGCTTATAAAAGACCATACCCAGTCCCATATCCTCAACCTTATCCTGTACCATACCCTAAACCATATTCTGTATATCCAACATATTCAACAAATTATTACTACAAATAAGAGGCTTAACAGCCTCTTATTATTTCCCCCACTATTTGACCTAATATAAATATATTGCTTGATAAACAATATACTAAAATACCATAAATAATAATCTTAATGATATTAATTAAATTAACATGCTTCTTAATTAAAGTGGACATATCCCACCAAAAAAGCTTCTTCTTATTGCAGTTCCTAAACTTCTTCCAACATCCATAATAGTTTCTATACCACGTGCGAATGAATTTATTAAAGTTCCTGTTATATCAAATCCACCTACTATATTTTTTAATTCTTCATTTTTTATCATTTATTCACCCCCTAATTACAAGACATAGGTCTAGTATATCCATCAAAGACACCTATTAAAAAAATAATACCCGCTGTGATTAAGAGCGCTAGTCCAAAGCCTCCACCTTGAATTTGTTTTAATTCTTCATTTTTCAGTTCCATTTTATTCTCCTTTTAATTTCTTTTAAGTAAGTAGTATATTCTTTTTCTAAAACAAAAGTAAAAACATTATTAATAATTTTTTTAGAATCATCCAAGTTACTATCTATTACTATCTCGTAATATATTTCATTGTCAATTAAATATTCATTATTTATTTTAACTACTTGGAATTCTAAAATTTCATCATTTAGTTTTAAAGTATAATTATTAATATTGCTGACATCTTCTTTTTTTATATATACCACTAAATTACCGTTATAAAAACCTGTTACTTTTTCCTCTTTAATATATTGATAAAATACCAAAAATAAAATACTTATTACAATAATTATTATCATCATTAATATCCATACTGTTATTGAATTTGAAGTTTTTTTATTTAAAATATAAGATTTATTATTATATATTCTTTGATTCATCAAATATAATACCTTTCTTTATTTTTATTACTTGATCAAACAAATCAATATTATCTAATCGGTGAGAGATAATAATAAAAGTTTTTTTAGGATAACTTTTAAAAATATTTTTCAATATAATTCTTTCCATATCACTCCCCATTTGACTAAATCCTTCATCTATAATAATTATTTGTGAATTATTATTTAAACTTCTAGCTAAAATCATTCTTTGTTTCTGCCCTCCTGAAAAATTAAAGCCATTTTCTTCAATTAATGTGTTATATGATAATTTTAATTCTTTCACAACTTCATCCACTAAACATATATTGCCAGTTTTTAAGCTACCTATATTATTAATTATTGTATCTGTAAATAAAATTTCATTTTGTGAAACATATGTTATATCACTACTTTTATAATTATTAATATTAATTCCATTTATAAGTATTTCACCTTTATTTATATCATAATATTTTTTTAATAATTTACAAATTGTACTTTTCCCACTACCAGATTCACCACAAACTAAGACTTTACTTCCACTTTTTATTTTAAAACTTATATTATCTAGTATTTTTCTTTCATCTATAACATAATCAACATTAGAAAATTCTATATCACCTTTAAATTTCTTATTAATAATATATTTAGTATCGTCCTTCTTTAAAATAGGCATAATTTTAATAAGCGCATTATAAGCACGCTTAATATTTATATCCATTGATAAAATATTTTTTATAGGAGTTAAGAAATAGGTTAAAAGAGAATTGAATGAGAACAATATTCCAAGAGTTATAACTTCCTCTTTAACTAAAATTATACCTGATAAAATTATTAATAAGAATCCTACATTGTTGATTATTTCTTTTAAGAAATTTTGATTGTTATAGCTATTTTCAAAACTTGCCATCTTCTCTAAGTAATCTATAAATGATAATTCAAATTTTGAAATGATTTTTTCTTCTTGATTACTACCTTTAATTGTTTCAAATCCATTAATTGATTCAACCATAAAAGAAGTATATGAAGCCTTTTGATTTTGGCAAACGTCAACATGTCTTTCATAAATTTTTTTATATAAAATAGTTAACAATAAATATAAAAATAATATGATAATACTAATTATAAAAAGTTTAGAACTAATAATATACATACATATTAGTGCGATAATTGTTAGAGGTAAATCAATAAAAATATTTATTAATCCCGCACTAATAATATTTCTAATAATTTCTAAGTCATTAATTCTTGATAATATTTCCCCAGTTGTGTGGTTTTTATAGTAACGATAAGGAAGTGAAATCAAGTTTTTAAAAGTATCAAATGTTAAATTTAAATCTATTTTTTCATTAATTAAAATCAATATTTCTCCTCTTAAATATTCAGATACTAACTTTAGAATATAAATGGTTAAATATATCATAAATACCATATATATAAGAGTTTTTGAAAACATTATATTATCTACCATACTTTGCATATAAAAGCTTGTTATAATTGAAAATATTGTTATAAATAAAGACATAATAATTAACTGTATTAATTGTTTTTTTGAAGTTTTTATAATATTTAATATAAAGTTACATAAACTCATTTTAGGATAATTTGGTATATTTTGTTTTGGATACAAAATAATTACTACTTCTTTATATACTTTATTAAATTCTTCAAATGTATATTTATTTTTATAATTACTAGGATCATTAACATAGACTAATTTATTTTTTTTATCTATTTTATATAAAACTACAAAATGGTTATAGGAGTTATTAATAGTTATATAAGCTATACAAGGTAAAATAAATTCATCATCTAGTGTTAATTTGATACCATATGATTCAAATCCTATTTCTTTAGCATACTTAATTAGATTATAAGCAGAAGTTCCATTTTTATTGGTCATAGTATTTTCTTTAATTGTTTCTATATCTATATACCCTTTATAATGTTTTATAATCATTTCTAAACAAGTAGGCCCACAATCTTTAAATCCTCTTTGATTAATTTTTTTAATACTTTTTTCACCTCCTACTAGTTATATACTCCCTAATATATTAGTTTCCTTTTTAAAACAAAAAAAATATCAAATTACTTGATATTTTTCCCTAACATTTTATCTATTGATAAACCTTTAGCTTTAACACTTCTATTATTAACACCTACTATAGAAGATCTATCTAATCCTTTTCTCCTTTTAACATATGTATCATCTTGAATTATGTTCTTAATCTTACAATCTGTTTCAAGTTCGTGGTAATGCCTAGCATCTTTATTTCTATACTTTTCGTGGTAATAAAAATAATAAATAAACCCAACTGCTAAAAAGATAAAACTATAGTCAAAATCAATAAATATCATCGCTAGTAAACCAAATATTTCAACAATAAATGACATTAGTAATAATTTAGGGGTATCAATAGGAACACTTCCCATTGTTTCTTTTGTTCTAGCATTAACAGCAACATAATGAATAACTTTCTTACTACCACTTACTTGTTGGTAACTATATAACCAAACTGGTAAATATGCAGCTAACCATTTTTGTCCTTTAATATCTACAACTTCATTTTCCCATCTTACACCACGATCATATTGAAGTAGAGTTTCATTTATTTTATGTCTTGTAACATCAGTTGCTTGAACTTTTAATAAAGTTTGTAACTCTTTCACATCAATATCTCTTTTTTCAGATGTAAATCCTGTAATATAATTTGCATCCCACTTAACACAGTTTTCAATATCAAAAGGCATAATAGCATTAATAATATTATTAGTTTTATCTTTGCTGTTATGTTTTAATTTTTCTAAGTTTGATTCAACCGTAACATTGTTAATAGCAATATCAAAATCTCTTTTAACATTATATACATCAGCATCATAACGCCTTTCAGTAGAGTCACCTACTTTAACAGTATATGATCTAACTTCAATTTCAGCTTCACCAGTTAAAGTGGCATGTGCATTTACATCAACCACCATATAGGGTAAATAAACACCCATTATATTTTCAGTTGTAAACTCTTGTTTAAACTTAGGATTGGCAAAAAACTGTCTTTTATGAACAAATTCTTCAATACTTTTTCTAGCATCATTTTTAATAATTTTAAATGGTAACACCATATCTGGAACTGCACCATTAGGTATTTGTTTATTAATTGATAACACATTTCTACACCAATGACAACGTGAATTTAAGGAGTTTTTAGTATCTATTATAACCTCAGCTCCACAACTATCACATTTTAGAGTCAATAAATCTGAAGTATCCTTATCAATTTGATCTGCCCCTAATCCTAAAGTAATACCTTCTAAATCAAATATTTCTTCATCTGTTATTACTTGATCTTTAAACTCATGACGGCAGTAACCACATTTTAAATTTCCAGTATTAGGGTTAAGTTCAATTTCTGTTGCTCCACACTTAGGACATTTATTTTGACCATCTTTACTATCGCTTGATAAATTAATAATTTTTTCTTCTTTTACAGTTGGTGTTTCGGTTGTTAAATTTTCATTAACAACCTCTTTTTCTTTTACACCATTTTCCATAGTTAAATATTTCCTAAAACTTCAGCTTTTTCTTTATCAAAGTCTTCTTGTGAAATAACTCCAGCATCTAATAGACTTTTTAATTTTTCTAGTTTAGCATATGGATCTAAAACTGGTTGATCATTAGTAGGTTGTTGGAATGCACCAATTGCACCACCTGTTGCATTAACACCCATACCCATAAAGGCCATACCTGCAGCTCCACCACCATTTGGATTTTCACCAGCAGCTTGGAACCCACGTGCTACTGATTGTTGCATAAATGAGTTTCCTCTAGCACCTGATAAAGCATCTGCTTTTCTAACATCACTTAATAATGCTTCTGTATCTTCATCGTATTCAATACTAACAATAGCTACTCTTTCAATTACTAATCCACGACCTGATTTCCATTGAAAACTTTGTTCTACCATTTCACTTAAACTTTTACCAACACCAATTTGATCTGATTGAACTTTTGTAATTCTATTTCCTTTTTCAGGATCAGCATATAAAGCAAAAGCACCCGGTAATGAAGAAACTACTTCATCAAATAATTGTTCTCCTGCTGGATTATTAATATCAGCAAAATCAAATACTGGTGAATTTGGTTGTAAATATGTTGCTGGAACAAATTGTTTAATAAATAAGATAGGATCTACTATTTTCATAGTATAACTTCCTCTCATCATTGCCCCAACTTGTGTGTTTAAAAAAGAATCATTCCAATGAATCATTGATTGTGTTCCGAATTTATTATTTGGAATTTCTTTTAAATTAACATAGAATGCGGTTTGTTCTGCACCTGGTTGTCCACCAAATTTAAATCTTTCCCAAGTTTGTTTGATTAATGGTGCGATAATTCCGTCCCCACCAAAAATTGATTGTGCATTTGGATCTTCATTCGAATAAATAAATCCCCCTGGTTCTACAACACAACCTGTTACAGCTCCATCTTGTAGTGTGATTAATGCCATTCCTTCTGGTACGATAATTTTACTACCATTAGAAATAATATTTACTGAACCTTCAGTATTTTCTCCGCGCCCAGCATTTGTTCCTTGTGGTACTGCTTTGTAAACTGCAGCTGTTGCTGAAACTCCATCCATCGGTTTGTAAAAATCTTTCCATTGATCTGCAAATGTGCCTCCTAAAGCACCTGTAAAAGCTTTGATAAATCCCATAATATTACCTCTTTCTATAATAAACTTTACAATATAATTATATCATAATAAATATTATTATTAACAATTATTTTAATATAAACACTTTTTTTATTCCATATTTTTTTTCTTTAATTATTTCTAAATTCGTTTTAAACTCTTTTTCTACTTCACAAACTATAATCCCATCATCATTAAGTAAGTTATGTTCTTTAATTTTTTTTAAAACGTTTGTTAAATCCATCTCATATGGAGGATCTAAAAAAATTATGTCAAATTTTAAATCACAATTATTTAAATAAGTATTACTATCTATTTTAATAACTAAAGCATTATTTATATTATTTATGTTTTTTTTAATAGTATCAACAGCTATGTTATTATTATCAATAAAGTAACAATATTTAGCTCCACTACTTAAAGCTTCAATTCCTAAAGCGCCACTTCCTGCAAATAAATCAAGTACTATAGCATCTTTTAAATAACTTTGAATCATCCCAAACATTGATTCTTTAACTCTATCCATAGTTGGTCTAGTACCATCAATATTAAAGCCTTCTAGTTTCTTCCCTCTATAAATACCTGAAATTACTCGCATATATCACCTAACTTTAATATTTTATCTACTTCTAGTAACTCATCAATATCAATACTAGAAACAGCTTTAAAATTAGATTTTTCTTTTGTTTCTGCTTCTATTTTATAATATAAATCCATTAATTGGTGTAGAACTACTTGATCTTTAGGTCGGTTTTTAAAATCTTGTAAAACTCTTCTAGCATAAGCTTTATATTTCATAGTTTTAATAGTTATTAAATTATCTTTTTCTTTGATAATTGGTATTTTTCTTTCTAAAACTAAATAGCCACAAATTTTGATATGAGCCATTTTTATAAATTCTTGGTCAAATATAATTTTCTTTTCTAAAGTCTGGTATAAATTTAAATTACTAATCACTTCATCACTCCCTATTTTAAATTATAACATAAGTATTATTTTTCCAAACAAAAAAGTTCTATTTTTTTAGAACTTCAATTGCTTTTCTCATTTTTAAATCGTATTGAATCATATCAAGACCACCAAACATGTTTAAAAATTCTTCTTTTTCCATTTTATATTTGCTTGCTAAGTCTGTTGCTTCTTTTTCTGCTTCTTCTTTAGTTACATCAATTTTTTCTAACTCAACGATTTCTTCTAAGATTAATCTTGCAGTTACTCTGTTTTTAGCTTCTTCTTGCATTTTTTCTTTTAAATCTTCTTCAGTAGAATTAGTAAATTGATAGAATTGTTCTAAATTGATTCCTTGCATAGATAAATTTTGTTCATATTGTTTTAACATACGATCAACTTCATCATTTAACATAGCTTTAGGAATTTCTACTTCAGTATTTTTAGAAACTTCTTCTAATAATTTATCTAAGTATTTATTATCACTTTCAGTTTCTTTTCTAACTTTAATATTTTCCTCTACTTGTTTAATTAAAGCTTCTTCTGTCTCAATACCTTCCATATCTAAATCAGCAAAGAAATCTTTATCCATTTCTGGTAAAACTTGACCTTTAATTTCTTTAACAGTTACTTTAAATACTACTTTAGCACCTTTTAAATCTTCAGCGTGGTAGTCTTCTGGGAAAGTTAAA
>CAYJEP010000044.1:0-7816 GCA_964369555.1 uncultured Muribaculaceae bacterium
TTTTAAGTTCACTAATCTCTTTTAAATTACTTTGATAATAAACATATCTTTCTGGATGCGCTAAAATAGGTACTAACCCTTTTTTAATTAACTCATCAATATAATCTAAAAAGATTGGAAAAAATATATCAAATGGAAATTCAATTAATATATACTTAGATTTTTTAATTGTGGAAATTTCATCTTTTTTAAGTAATTCTAAGATATTATCTGATAAAAATACCTCATTACCTAAGTGTAGTTTCATAAAATCACACTTTTGTTTTATAGTCTTAAATTTTTCTACCTTAATTTCATTATTTGCAACATAGTTTAATTGTGGGAAATAATGTGGCGTTAATACCATTTCTTTAAATCCCACTTCTTTAGCTTTTTTTAGTAGTGAGATTGATTGTTCAAAATCTGTACAACCATCATCAATACCATATATTAAATGTGAATGTATATCTCTCATAACTCATATTTATAGAAACGGTCCTTAGTAGGTTGAACTCTGTTTACTATTACTCCTATCACATTAGCGTTAACTGAATTTAAGGTTTTTTTAGTTTGTTGTAAAGAAGATGTAGTTCCTACTCCAATCGAAGAAACGATTGAAACCATATCTACTTTTTTTGCTATTGTTACAGCATCTGATAACCCAATAACAGGGGTACCATCTAAAATAATATATTCATATTTTTCTTTTAATTTTTCTAAAACTATATCAAATGTTTTATAAGTTAATAACTCAGCTGGATTAAAAGTAATCTCACCTCTTGTGATTACATCTAAGTTATCAATATAAGTTTTTTCAACATATGAATCTATTTGTTCTAATTCACCACTCATAAGTAAATTAGTTAAACCACTTTTATTATGAATATAAAATATTTCATGCATTCTTCCTTTTCTTAAGTCACAATCAACTACTATAACTTTTTTACCTAATTGCGCTAAAGAAGTAGCTAAATTACAAGCAATGAAACTTTTACCCTCACCAGGTAGTGAAGAGGTAACTAAAAGTGTTTGAGGTAAATCATTATTTTTAATAAACATTAAATTAGTTCTTGCCATTTTAATAGTCTCACTAGCAAATAGTTTTGGATTTAATTTAACAACTAATTCTTTATTCATAAATACCTCCCTTAACTTTTAATTCTGGAATCGCACCTAAGATAGGATATCCACTTAAATGTTCAATTTCTTCAATATTTTTTAAAGATTTATCAAAATAGAATCTAACAAATATTATAAAAGCTGATAAAGCAAAACCAATCATAGCAAACATAATTGAATCTTGTAATAAATTAATATTATATGGTGAGATAGCTAAATTAGCTTGGTCTAGAATCTTTATGTTTTCTATTTTATATAATTCTTTAACTTCTTTTGTAAATATTTCTATAATTGTTTCAGTAATATTTTGAGCATCAATAGGACTAACATTAGATACTGATATTTTTAAAACATCTGTATTTGTAATACTAGATACAGTTAAATTTGAAGCTAATTGTTCATAACTTAAATCAAGTTTTAAAAGTTCTATAGTATCTTCTAAAATAGATCTACTCTTGATTATTTCTTTATAAGTCTCAACTAACTTTTGATTTAAAGTGATATCAGTAGTTGTTGTTCCACTATCACTTTCTGCTGTTGCTACTATTAGTGTTGATGATGATTTATACATAGGTACTTTAAACCTAGCTGCGTAGATCATCCCACCAATAAAAGCCACAAATGTTACAACTATAACAAATAGTATAAATTTTTTAAAATATTTGAATAGTTCATTTAAATTTATTTCTTCCATTTTTTTACTCCTAACTTAAAATTTCTTGTATTTTTTCTTTAGCTATTTCTATTGTTTCTGTATTTTGTTTCATTACGTATAAATAACTACCAAACATTGATATATATTCACTCGCATCATATCCATCTAAACTATATGTATTAACATTGTAAGATTCTAGATTACTTAATTGAAAACTTATTAGTTTTAGAATTTGTTCAGTTTCCATATTTGTATAAACAGAACCTTTTAATGATGTTAGTATATCTTCATATGAGTTTAAAATAACTTCACTTTCTGATACTTTACTAATAATGGCATCAATAACAGCTTGTTGATTTTCTCCACGTTGTCTGTCTCCTTCAGTGAAAGCAGCGCGATATCGTGAAAACTCTAGTGCAGTTTTGCCAGTCAACTGATTATATCCTTGGTTATAATAGTAATTCCAAGATTTAAAACTATATTCAGAATAAACATTTATTCCACCTATTGCATCTACTAAATCAACAATAGCATTAAAGTTTACTCTTAAATAATAATCTATTTCAATATCTAGTAAATTCTCTATTGCTAACATACTCTCATTAACTCCATAAATACCTGCATGAGTTAGTTTGTCATAGTAATTATAACTAGGCATTAAAACATAATAATCTCTTGGAATATTAATCATTAATACTTCATTATTTTCAATATCAACTACTAAAACCATATTAACATCACTTCTAGTTTTAGTCATAGCGTCACTAGTACTATCAATACCACTTAAATAAACTACAAAAGGTTCATTAATAGGTATTGGTCCCATTTCTTCTACTGGAACATAATTTTCAAGTTCAATTGTTTTTAAAATATTTAAGTTTTCTATTTCTCTTTCTTCTAAGATAATATCAAACTCACTTTGCAAAACAAATATAGTATTAATTTCATTGTTTATTAGTCCGTCTAATAAATCGTTATAATTATCAAATTCAATTATTTCAATATCAGATTGACTTTTTAAAACTTCAACTGCTTCATTATAAAGGTTTTCTGTTGAAAAGTAAACCCCTACAGTCATTTTCTCACTTATATCTAACGCTTCTTTTGAAAGTAAGTTGAAAATATCAACCTCTTTTTTTTCTTCTGTAATATTTTCTATAAATTGTTTAAATATTTCTACTCTGTTAATTGTATATATTTCTATTCCTAAAATCAAAATACTAAATATAGTTAATACTATAATTGGTACATAGTTTTTTACCTTTTTAGTTATAATAACATTTATTAGTAATAACATAAATATTAATAAACCACCAATAAATATATAACTAGTTGGAACAAATTCATTTAATTTAGATAATAAATACATAGTAACTAATATAGCTATTACATTTAAACTATAATTAATTTTTTTCAATAGTAAATCTCCTAAAAATCACATATAACATAAAAGTCATAATTAATCCAGATGCAGTATCTAATAATACATCACTAAACTGTCCGGTTCTTCCTTTAATAAATGTCTGATGAAATTCATCTGTACATGCATATAAGAAAGTTCCTAAAACTGTTAGTAATGAAACTAATTTTAAATCTTTTTTATACTCCCTAATATTTAAAAATAATATTAAAGAAAACCCTGCATAAATAATTATATGAGCAATTTTTCTTACTATATAAGATAAGAAATTAAAATCATATTCATTTGTTGATACATCTGTCACAACTTCACTTAAAGCTCCAGTAACAACGTTACTACTTGCTTGTGAAGCTACATCAGACTGATGTGAGAATATAAATATCATTGCTGCATACAAAATCAATATAACTAATAATATAACCCTTTTTTTATTCATTCCTTATCTCCTCTTTAATTTAAGAATTTTATTTAAAATCTTAAATATAACATCTTTATTTAATACTATACTTAATACTATTATCATACTTAAATTTACTATATCTAATACAAATGATTTTTGATAATAAAGAATAGTTGAAATTATAAAGAACATTAGAATAGTTAAAATTGATTTTACTTCATATTTAATATTAACGTGCTTTCTAACATCTATAGCTCTATATATTGTCATGACAACATATGAAATCACTGTTGAAATACTAGCTGCATAAAGACCAAATTCATTAATGAATAAAACATTTAAAAATATATTTATAAAAGCTGCTAATAGTGAAGTATACATTACTTGTTTAGTTAATTTCTTTGCTATATATATTGCACTATAATTAGTAACAAACATACTAAATAAAGTACCTAAAATCAAAATAGGGATATAATTATATGCTTCGTTATAACTTGAATCAATTAATATCGGAAATATAAATGGCATACATGCAATTATTCCAAGTGCGATACAACCGAAAAACTTAATCGACGTATTTAAAGCTTCACTAAAGAAAGAATCTCTTTCCTTTGAATTAATGTGTAACGATGCTGATTCAGTCCAAGACATTGAAAAAACGCCTAAAGCTGCATTTAATAAAGTGGGAAACTTATTTGAAATAGCATATATACCATTAGCTGCTGCATCAATAAAAACTGTTATGATTGTACGATCACTAATATTAATTACCCACCATGAAACACTATTTGGGATTAATGGTAGTGCATAATGTAACATCTCTCTACTCAATTTTCTGTTATAATACTTTTTATTTATAGAATTCTTAACATTCAAAATAATAAATAGATAAATTGAAGCTACTATGTGAGCTATTATTAAAGCTAATAATAATCCTAAACTACCTAAATTTAAGAAAACTATAAAGTAAACGTTTAAAATAACAGTAATAATACCAAGTATTATAGCTGCGATAGCATAATTAATTGTTTTTCCCAAACCTCTAGCAATTTGTAACATGCAAGATGACAATATGTTAGCAATCACACATAATATAATATAATATTTAAATTCAAAATCTATAAATTGAATAATTACTAAATATATTAAAGTGGTAATAAAAACAGATTTTAAAATATTCCAAAATGCTGTTGTTATTACTTCATTTTTTTTAACATCATCTTTCCTACTATCAATTAAATATCTAAAAATTGTAATATCTAATTGTAGTAATATAACAGGAACACAAAGAGAAATATAACTTAATATTAAATCTACTACTCCATATTCAGCTGTTATCAGATAAGAAGTATATAAAGGTAATAATAAAAATGTAATAAATTGTGTAAAAATTTTTCCAATAAATATTACAATTGTATTCTTAGCCAATTCTTTTTTCTTAGACATATAACCTCCTATTTTTTATTGATTATTTTTTTTATTGATGTAATATTTTTTTCAATATCTTCATCAATTGAAGTTTTTGAACTATCAACAAAATCAATATTTGTAAATAATTTGGCAACAATCAAATCTGGCCTATCAAACATTTGATAACAATAATGTTCCATATTAGCTTTTTTATAAAAAGCTTTGACCTTAGAATCCCAAGAAATTGATAGTGCTGGTATTGATAGTGAATATGCGATAATTAATGAGTGAAGTCTCATTGACAATATTTTCTTAAATCTGCTTATGTTTTTTACTAGTTCATCTGGAGTGGTAGGTCTAGCTAATAATAATTCATCCGAATTCAATCCACATTTTTCTATAACATGCTTCGCAAATTGCTGATCAACTATACTTCCATTTGTAAAAACTTTAAACTTAACACCTTTAGCATCTAATAAATTGATTACTTTTTTCCAATAAGCTATTTGTTTATAAGTAGAAAATAACGGTGTCACCATTATCCCAATTCCAATCTCGTTAGTTTTTTTCTTAACCACTTCAAAATGTTGATTTACAATAAGGGCTGTGTCATTTACATCATGAACAGATTTATCTGTAAGTTCTAAAAATTTGTCTTTATTATCGCGAACTGATATATATTTGATACACTTAAATTGAAAAATTTCTTTCAAAATAGTTTTATTTGCTTCACTTAATTTTCCATAACCACATGCATTGAAAAAAACTGGAATTTTATTTACTTCTGCATAATTACAAACATAATGGATTTGATTAACAAATGAATCAAGAAACATTTGTCCACCTGCAAACAAAATAACATCAATATTCCCTTCTGTTACTATTTTTTCAAATGCAAGATTAGTTCTTTCTATAATATTCGTCAAATTATTACCAGTTTTTTTTATTCCTAATTTATATAAAATATGTTTAACTTTTGTTTTTAAAAAAGCTTTTTCAGATTGCAAATAATTAAATGTTTTATTTGCTTCTTCTTTTTTATAATCTGTTCTACCTGAAAGATCAAAAAACTTAGTGCTGTACTCTTTATTAAAACATTTATCAACAACATCACAAATAACTCCATCACCTAAATTATCTGAATAGACTTCTCCTACTACTAAAATATTTTTCATTACTTACTTCCTTTTTTAAAAATTTTATTAAATCTATTAACACCCAAAATTCTTTTTATGGGTCTCAATAATCTTTCTCTTGTATTCACACTTTTTGGTCTCCATGAAGCATTGTACCAATGAATACCGTATGTATTACTAGTTTTCTTCATTTCACCTGTTATAGAATTATAAGGACTGAAATATTCACTTCCAAAAATCATAATATTTTTTATTAACTCTCTATTAATTTTTTCACTAATAGTTCCATATTTTTCTTCAAGAGTTACCGTATTTCTTCTGGTACAAGCAGTCATATCCAAACTACCATCTTCCAACACGAAGTGTAATTCCTCATAGCTATCTAATAGCATCTTTACAATATCGTTATTTTTTACCGCTCCGAATCCCAATCCAGTATTAATATTTAAATTATTTTCACTAGAGAAAAAAGCATCGTATTGTAACAAGTCATCTAAAGGTTTCACTAGTTCAACATCTACATCCAAATAAATACCTCCATGATTATAAACAGTCCATAAACGAGCATAATCAGATACAAACGCCCACTTTTTATTTTCATATGCTTCTTTAACATAGTCATTAATATTTATATCAAAGTTACTTTCATTCCACTCTACTATTTCATAGTCAGGACACAATTTTTTCCATGATTCAATACATTTATTAATTAGTTTACTTTTTTCATTGCCACCAAACCAGCAATAATGAATTTTTTTATTTATTTTATTTTTTGTCATTTTTTCTCCTTTAATTGTATTTGTTTTTAATTTAAAAACTCTAATATATCAGATTTATAAGGGTACGTCCAACTCTCTGGATCACCAGTTGTCATCATAAACCAAAACACTACTAAAATGCCCATTATAGCAAAAGATACCATTTTCCTTTGCCTATAACTGCGACCTAAAACTGGGATAAACTCATAGTAAGAAACATATAAAAAATAATATCCTACTCTACCAACAGCTGAAATAGAAAATCCAGCAAAATATAATAATATATCAAATATAACAAGTATGAGACTAAAAGCCAATACTTTTGGATAAAATTCATTTTTGTTACGATATGCATTAAAACTTAAAATTATCAAAAATACCCATAATCCTTTTTTTATTAAACTATTAATTATATCTACTCCTGATTGCAAAACATCCCTATCTAAAAAATATGAGTATGATGGTAACATTTTCAGAACAAGTTCAAGCGTCAAGCTAAGAAACGCTATCGATAGTACTAATAATAATATTTTTCTCGTTTTTATAATATCCGATTTAATAGAGAATGAACATGCCATAAAGATAAAAATGGCTACAAAAGCAGAAGAGTGGAAAGAAATTGCAATTATCCAACACAATATGAATTTCTTTATTTCATTCTTTTTGAAATAATCATTCGCTAATAAAACATAAGATATGGCGATGAACTGTCTCATTATATTTAACGATGTAACAAAAGTGGTTAATAAAAACACTAACATCATTAATAATATTGATTTTTCTTTTCTATTTCTATACATATATATGTATAATGGGATTACTAAGGCTAACTCTATAAAAAAAAGAGTAAAATTCAAATCCTTAAAAAAAGATGAAAAATAAACTAGTAGCCCAAATCCAAGTTCTATTTCAGATGTTTGAATAAAATCGAAAATGTTG
>CAYJEP010000045.1:0-4241 GCA_964369555.1 uncultured Muribaculaceae bacterium
ATACTATACATTATTTTTAATTATATTTCAATAAAAAACCATTTAAAGAAACATCTTAAATGGTTTTAATATATTATCAACATCTTTATATAAAGCTAATACATTATCACTTTTAAATAAAACTAAATCATGACCATAAATATTTTTTAATCTTTGACCATTTTTTATTTTAAATTCTAATTCACTATCCATATTAACTGTAAAATAATCCTTAAATAAGTCTTCAATAGGAATAATATCATCTATTTTAAAATCATCAATTGAAACACTATTTTTTATATCAAATTCACCTTGTTTAGTTCGTCTTAAATTTTTCATTGTTCCATAACTATTTAAAGCCATTCCAATATCATTAATTAGACTTCTTATGTAAGTTCCTTTAGATACTAAACATCTAAAAGTTATAATAGGATTTTCTTCATATTTAATATCTAATAATTCAATTTCAAATATTTCAACTTCTCTTTTAGGGAGTTCTATTTCTTCATTATTTCTAGCATATTCATATAATTTCCTACCATTTATTTTAACAGCTGAATAAATAGGCACTTCCTGCATATATTTCTTTTTAAAAGATTCTAAAACTTCTTTAATATTAGTTTGAGTTAATTTTTTAGTTTCTATTATATTACCTGTTACATCTAAAGTATCAGTTTTATATCCAATAATACCTTCAGCTATGTATTCTTTTTTCTCGCTTGTTAATATCTCACCTAATTTGGTACATTTACCTATAGTTAAAACTAAAACTCCTGTTGCAATAGGATCTAGTGTGCCTGTATGCCCTACTTTTTTAGTTTTAAACTTTTTAGATACTATATTAACAATATCTCTACTAGTATAATTAAAAGGTTTATCTATTACTAATAAACCGTTAATCTCTTCCGTTTGCAATTAAAAATAACCTCACTAATTGTAATAAATTCGAAATTAAACTTGCTACATAAGTTAAAGCGGCAGCAAATAACATTTTTGAAACACCGTCTAACTCTTCTTTGTCAACAATACCTAATTGTATCAACTCTTCTTTAGCTCTTTTAGAAGCATCAAACTCAACTGGTAGCGTTACTATTTGAAATAAAACAGTAACTAATAAAATCAATATTGCAACATTTATATAAGCAGTGAATCCAAATATAATTGAAACAATAAGACCAAAGTACCCTAAATAACTAACTAAATTAACTACTGGAAATATCATTGCTCTTATTCTCATAAATGCATATCCATCTTTATCTTGTATTGCATGACCGACTTCATGAGCAGCTACAGCAACTGATGATATACTTTCATTGTTATACACTTTAGTTGATAATCTTACAGTTTTTCTAGATGGGTCATAGTGATCAGATAGTTCACCTTTTGTTTCAACAACATAAACATTACTCAAACCGTTTTTATCTAGAATCATTCTAGCTACTTCTTGACCTGACAATTTTTTTGAAGTTATTATTTTATCATATTTTTTATAACTACTACTGACTTGATATTGAGCAGCTAAAACTATAACTCCACCTATTATTATTAACCACCAATAACTAAAACCAGTCATATAAAATTCAAACATTATCTTACCTCGTAACTAGTGCCTTCTCTTGTATCTTTAATAAAAATATTCTTTTCTTCTAATTCTTTTCTAATTAAATCAGCGTTTTCATAATCTTTATTTTTTTTATACTCATTTCGTGCACTAATCTTTTCTTCTATATATTTTTTTAACTCTTCATCAATACTATTTTTAACTAATAAATCTAAGGACAATACTTCTTCATATAACTTGATAACTTCTAATTTAGTTATATCACTAGTATCTTCTTTTAATATATCAAATAAACAAGTAACCATAGATGAAGTATTTAAATCATTACTAATCGCATCACTAAATTTATCTTTGTATTGTTTTAAAATATTGTTATCTACTATTCCTTCTTCTTTTAAACTTAAAATTTTATTTTTTATTTTATTATAAATATTTGTAGCTATATCTAAATTTTCAAATGTAAACACTAATTGTTTACGGTAATGAGATTGTAAACACATTAATCTATAAGCTAGAGGATTATAACCTTTTTCTTCTAATAAAGATACAGTTAAGAATTCTCCTTTTGATTTACTCATCTTACCAGTTTCATCATTTAAATGTTGTGAATGCATCCAGTATTTACACCACTTATGACCTAAATAAGCCTCAGATTGAGCTATTTCATTAGTATGATGAGGGAATATATTATCAACCCCACCACAATGAATATCTAAGTATTCTCCTAAATATTTAATAGAAATCCCGCAACATTCAATATGCCAACCTGGATATCCTATCCCCCAAGGACTATCCCATTTCATAGCTTGATCTTCAAATTTAGATTTAGTAAACCATAAAACAAAATCTCCAGGATTTTTTTTACTATCATCTTCTTCTACATCTTCTCTAGCCCCTATTATTAATTCATTATTACCAGATAACTTATAGTAATCTTCTGCTTTTGAAATATCAAAGTATACATTCCCATTTGCAACATAAGCAAAATCATCTTCTAATAATTTTTCAATTATCTTGATATACATTTCTATTTCTGCTGAAGCATTATGAATAATACTAGGTTTTTTAATATTTAGTTTTTTTGAATCATTAAAGAAAGCTTCAGTATAAAATTCTGCTATCTCATAAACAGTTTTATTTTCTCTAACAGCTCCTTTAATCATCTTATCTTCACCCGTATCAGCATCACTAGATAAATGACCTACATCTGTTATATTCATACATCTTTTAACATTATAACCTAAAAACATTAAACCTTTTTCTAAAATATCTTCAAAAATATAAGTTCTTAAATTTCCTATATGCGCAAAGTGATATACAGTAGGACCACATGTATAAAGAGTTACTTCATTTTCATTGTGGGGAATAAATTCTTCTATTTTTTTATTCAAAGTATTATATATTTTCATTTCCATCACCTACTAATATTATATTATAAATAACCTTAAAATACAATTAAATATAAAAGTTCACAAAAAAATCATACTTTCATATGATTTTAATATTTATTTTGTATTTGTTTTACCACAAACGTTTTCAATTTCTATTTCAGCTTTTTCTAATTCGTTCATGACAGGAATCAGTGAATCATCCAAAGCATTTAATTCTTTTTCAGTATATTGTTCTACTGACAGTTCTACCGTATTATCAGAATTAAATAGCAATCCTGATGCAGCTGCCTTAACACCTGTAGTAATTAATATCGAGCCAGCAAAGTGGGCTCCTGAACCAACGTTTGCAACATTATAGACTTCACCCTCAACTGTGAAATTCGAGTGACCTAAATATTTAGCATATACTTGATTTAATATTTCGGCTCTTTCAACTTTTGAATTTCCAGTTTGAAGATATTCTTCTAAACTATCTTCAATATTATTTATAATGACACGTGAATATTCATCATAAATATAAGGTGAAATTGCATTTTTATAATTTAAAACTACAGCTCCTTGAGGTCCGTTAAATAAAATTTTTGATAAAGCTGATCTAGCTTCAGAGATGATAACATTTATATCAGAAACTACATTATTTGATAAAATTTCATCTAAATCTTCTTCTGAAAATGAATCAAAATTTAATACTATCAGCATAGATTTAACATTTTCAAGAGGCAATGCTACTCCTTTATTTGTTAATTCTGAATATACTTTATTTGCTTCTGATTCAAAATTTTCTGCTGTCAATCCAAAACTTACTTCTTCTTTTTCTTCTGTTATAGTAGGAATAATTTCCTCTGTTTCATCAGGTATTTGTTTTTCTGAAGTATTAACACAAGAACCTATTGCAATTCCTATAACTAAAGTTAATCCACTTGCTACTATAGATTTCCAGTTAATATTAGATACTTTCCCACTAGTATTCACTCCAGTTAATTGTTTTTCTAATTTTTCATCATATTCTTTTCTTGAAATTTTAGAATCCATCCCCATCAATACAGTCATAGCGTTCATCACTTTCTGCATCTCAGCAAAATTTTTATCAGTTCTTTCAATTTTATTCAAACTTGGTGTCCACTCAGTAACTTTAGCTATAATTTCTTGATTTGAAACTTCAGATGGTTTTCTATTGCCTAATTCAATCCCTAATATTTCATAATAATTTTTCATATATTTTTCCCCCTTCAAAATTAATATGTGTAGTATTATACCATATTTTTTAAATTTGTCAAACTAGAACTTCTCACTCCATTTGATTAGGTATA
>CAYJEP010000045.1:4251-7684 GCA_964369555.1 uncultured Muribaculaceae bacterium
CCATAATTAGCGAAATTGTCAAATTGCTTATTCAACATCACTACGAGATAAAATATAGGCTGGCGGCTTAATAATAGTAGCAAATACTGGGATTAATCCTACTATAATATTAAATATATAAATAAACATAATAGTTACAGAAACACTTATTAAATTTATTTCAAACATATATTGTAATGCGGAAATAGAATTTAGTATATATGCCATTAAAATTACTCCTGGTAAACTAGCTAAGGTAGTTATAGCAATGATTTCTCCTATAAACATTTTGTAAATATCCATCTTTTTAACGCCTATAGCTCTATAAATACCTACTTCTTTAACTCGTGATAAAAATGATGATCTAATTATTAATAATATTTCTATTAAAGATATCGATAAAATAACTAAACTAATCGCTATAATAATGGTATTAAATGATATCACTTCTTGTTGATATTCATTTTTTGATTGTTCATAACTAGAAATCGCATTAATACCCATATTATTTAAAGCACTAATCACACTATCCATATTATCTGTTTTTATAAATAATTCCTCAGTATCAGCAATAGTAATTTCTCTCATAGTATTTAAATTAGTATAAAAATTATTTTCTATTCCCGTATAAAAACCTGATACTTTATATAAAGTATCATTTATTGATACATTACTTCCTATTAAATATCCACTATCAACATGTACTAAAACTTCATAATTACTAGGATAATCACCTAAAACCAAATCTAAATTAGAACTTTCATAATTATAAAGTGACCCATCTTTAATCTCTATAAAATTATTAATGTCTGCTACATATATTGAAGGATTTAAGTTATCAGTTATACCAGAAATTACATATTCCTGATTATTTATAACAACCGTTTTTCCTAAAAATTGACTTATTTCAGTAATACCCATCATTTGATATTCTAATGTTTCTAATAGTTCACGTTCTAAAACTAATTTATCGATTACTACCTCATTTTCTTTTGCGAATGTTCCATAAATTAAATTAGTGGCTTCACTATCAGTTAGGGAAGCTTTAAACGAAATAGAATGCTTTATTTGTTCAAATACATCATATTTAAATGCAATATCGATTAATGAAGTATCAAATATTATGTACGATACATCCTCTAATTTAGATATTTCTAAATATTCTTCATATGATGAATTATTCATAGTTGCAATTACATAATCGCGGTCATGATTTATAAACTCCTCATCATCACTTATAAAAATCCCGTATAAACTACTTAATGAAAACATTACAAACATAGCTGATAAGAAAAATCCAAACAACAATATTTTTTTAACTAATGAATACTTAAATACTTTCCTAAATCCATTTTTAAAAATAGAAAAGAAATTAAAAATTGAACTATATTTTTTATCTTTAGTAATCACAGTCATATCAAACTTAAATTCATCAATTTCATTTTTATCTAAATCTTTATAATGTGCATTAATTAGTTCTATTCTAGAATCTTCATCTATAACAGAAACTTTTTGATTACTTCTTATATAAATATTGTTATTCTTTACAACTATATCTAATTTAATATTACTATTATCATTATATAAGTTTATATCATATAAATCATTTTTGTATTCACTAATATTTTTAAAGTCTTTTAAATATATATTGTTTTCTATTTCATACTCTAATGATTCATTATGATTGTTTAAATAATCATTAATAATATTACCATCTTTTATTTCAATAATTCTATCCGCATAAAATTTAGCTAATTTTTTCTCATGTGTAACTAAAATAACTAGCCTAGTTTTAGAAATGGCTTTAATTATTTTCATTATTTCTAAAGAGTTTTTGCTATCTAAATTACCTGTTGGTTCATCAGCTAAAATTATATTAGGAATCTTAACTAAGGCTCTAGCTATAGCTACTCTTTGTTTTTCCCCACCAGAAAGCATTGAAGCAGGTCTTTTTTTGTACCTAGACATTGAAACAAGTTCTAAAACCTCTAAAGTTCTTAATTTAATTTCTTCTTCATTTTTTACCCCTATCATTCTTAAGGTGATAGCGACATTTTCATATACTGATAAATTATTAACTAATTTATAATCTTGAAATATATAACCAATATTTAAATTTCTAAGTTCATCAATTTTACTAATACTTGTATACTTAATACCATCTAAAAATATATCACCTTTATTAGTCTTATCTAATCCACCAATGACATTAAGTAAAGTGGTTTTCCCACAACCAGACGGTCCTAATAAAGCAACTAAACCACTATTTTGAAAACTAATAGTTGTATTATCAATAGCTCTTATTTTATTATTTCCAGATTTAAAAATCTTAGATACATTTCTTAATTCTAACATTTAAACCTCCTCATTTATAGTAGTAATTGATGATTTTTTAAATAAGCTTGAACTATACCTAGTACCTATTAAATAACTCATCATTAATAATACTATATAAAGTAACATATAGTGATTAAAATATAAATATCTATCAACATTATTTAATATTGAAACATCTATATTAGATAATACAAGTATTATAAAACTAATATAAGCTAATGAGGAAACTATAATTAATTCCCCTATTAATAACTGCTTTAAGACCTTTTTAGATGCACCTAACATTCTTAAAGTAGAAAAATAAACATTTCTTGATTTTAAGATTATTTTAATAACAAAATAACTAATGAAAAATAAAGCTATTATTAACACAATTATTGATAATGTGAAGAATATGATAATAATTTCATTAGTTCCTTGATCAACTAAAGTATTAGCTACAATTAAAGTTTCATATCCAAGTTCTTTTAATTCATTATTTGTCTCGTTAATATATTTTATATCTGAAACATAAATACTCGCTTGATTATATGGAAATATTTCATAGTAATCATTTGGGTTTATTAAAATAACGGCACTATAGTCATAACCTTCTACTAGATTTGAATCTTCAACTGTATTTGAAACTTCTAATTCTTGATTATTTATTGTAATAATATCATTTAAACAATTAGGACAAGCAGTTTTATTAACATGAACTGTATTTTCTTTAACTTTATCATTTGCAAAAACATATGATTCAATTTTCTTTCCATTAATAATAATTTCATTATAAAGATTTGAATAAGGTAATAATTCTTCAAATCCTTCATCTGTTAGATACATTTTTTCATTGTAATCATCAATTAATCTGATACCAACCACTTCAAATTTAGAACCATTATTTAAATGAGAATTAACTTGAATGTCTTGATCTAATAATCTAGATACATAATCAGAAGAATAAATTCTTTCATTAAATTCAAGAACCATTTCATTTGAAGCACTTGGTAACCTTCCATATGAAACACTATCAATCTTATTAACACTATCAGCTACCATATAGGTAAATATATCATTTGATAATAACTCTAGTGCTCTATCAAGTAAAACATCATATTTGATTATATAATCTACA
>CAYJEP010000046.1:0-5035 GCA_964369555.1 uncultured Muribaculaceae bacterium
CTCACTGTCAGCAGTTTCTTTTAAAGCAGATAATTTCATTTTAAAGTTCCTAACTTCTTGTTTCAATCTAGTATTATCAGCGCTTAATTCTTTTATATCAGATGTTAATTCTTTTATAATAGAGATGAATTCTTCATAATCCCTCATCACTATATCTAAAAACTTATCAACTTCTGGTCTTCTATATCCCATAGCATCTACTTTAAACTCTTTTTCGTAGATGTCATCCCCTGTAAGCAAAATTCTTTCTTGATACACTAAAATCACCTACTTTGATTATATAAAAAAAAGATCAATTTGTCAATTTATCTTTCTCTTGTTTTTAAAATAAAGGGATAACTTGATACTTCTTATATCATCCATCATTTGATTGAATATCGATTCTACATTTTCCATTTAATCACCAAATTCATTAAAACATACTTTACAGGATATTAGTGAAATTCGACAAAACTAGCTAAAATAAATTGGATTTTTTTTAGTATTTATAGTATAATGACTATGGTGGTTAAATGAATTATCCAAATGGTATAAGAAAAACAAGTAATATTACATATGGAAATAGAGGAATGTCTTTAGAAGAAGATATTAATCAAACTAATCAATATTACTTAGAAAATAATATAGCGATAATACATAAAAAACCTGTTTCAATTTCTGTTAGAAAAGTTGATTATAAAGCTAGAAATAACGCTGTTATAAAAGAAGCTTTGTTTTTAGTCCCCTCAACAACTGATTATAATGGATTATATAAAGGTAATTATATTGATTTTGAAGCAAAAGAAACTAAAAAAAATTATTTACCACTTTCAAATATTCATAAACACCAAATAACACATTTAAAAAAAATTGAAGAACACAAAGGGATAAGTTTCATTATAGTCAGATTTACTAGTGATAATGAAACATTTTTATTGGAAACTAAATATTTAATAGCTTTTATAGATAGTAATATTAGAAAATCAATCCCTAAAGAATACTTTATCAAATATGGATATATAATTAAATGGAAATATACAAAACGAGTTGATTATATTGAAATAATAGATAAATTAAGGAGTGAAATATGAAAAAATTCTTAAAAAAATTCAAAAAATATAGAAAGATTATGATTATTACAGCAATTAATTTAGTGTTGTTTATAGTAGGATTTATTTATAATCAACTAATACCTACACTAATTAGTTTAGCTATTTTAGATTTCATCTTATTTCTTATTTTTAAACCAAAGAAAAAGAAATTTAGTTTTAAGGAGTTATTTAAAACTTTCTTTATAATTGGATTTACTTTAGGTTCTTTATCTTTAATTGGTGCGACAGCCTTTATTTTCTACATTGTATCAATCACTGATGAATTCAAACCTGAGGAATTACACAATACTGTTCCATCAGTTATCGTTGATAAAAATGGAAATGAAATGATGAAAATCGGAAATGAACTCAGAGTTATTGTTGATTATGATGAAATGTCACAAGCCTTAATTGATGCAGTTGTAGCTACTGAAGATAGTCGTTATTATCAACATAGTGGCGTTGATTTACCTAGATTTATAATAGCTTCTGTTAACCAAGCTATGGGGGTTAATGCTGGTGGGGCTTCTACTATAACCATGCAAGTATCAAAACTAACCCAAACTTCAGATGTAGCAACTGGATTTGAGGGAATTGTTAGAAAATTTCAAGATGTTTATCTTTCAGTTTTCGAGCTTGAAAGAAGATATACAAAAGAAGAAATATTAGAGTTTTACCTAAATTATGTTGGTATGGGTGGTATGGTTAACGGTGTAGGCCAAGCAAGTTTAACCTACTTTGGAAAAGATGTTAGTGAATTAAACACAGCTGAAGCAGCAATGCTTGCAGGTATGTTACAATCACCGGAATACTATAACCCATTATATTATCCGGAAGAATGTGAACAAAGAAGACAAGAAGTTTTATATTTAATGTTAAGACATGAATACATTTCAGAAGAAGAATATGAAATTGCTAAAGAATTAACTGTTGATAAATTATTAGTTGAGCAAGATTCTTCTGTAACTACTTCCGAATATCAAGATTACTTAGATACTGTTATTGCAGAAGTTATCGATAGAACAGGTTTAAATCCTGCTAGTACTTCTATGATTATTACTGTTAATATTGATACAGAATTACAAGATCATATAAATAAAGTTATGTCTGGAGAAATATATAACTGGCCAGATGAATATATTCAAGCTGGTACAGTTGTTTTAGATATATATACTGGTGAAATACTAGCAGTAGGTGCTGGTAGAGATCGTGTAGCTGGCGATTGGAACTTCGCTACTCAAATCAATAGACATATCGGTTCAACAGCTAAACCACTTTATGATTATGGTCCTGCTATTGAATATTTAAATTATAATACCTATACTCCAGTAGTTGATGAACCTTACTCATATTCACATGGAGTTGAATTATACAATATAGATTTTAGATATAGAGGATTGATTACTCTTACTGAAAGTTTAAAACAATCAAGAAATACAACAGCTCTTAAAGTATTCCAAGCAGTTAACAATGACGATACTTATGAATTTGTTACCAACTTAGGCCTACACCCTGAAACAGATAGTACATTTTTATTTGAGGGACACTCGTTAGGAGCTTATAACGGTGAAAATCCTGTTGATATGGCAGCAGCTTATGCAGCCTTTGGAAATGGTGGTTATTATATTGAACCTCATACAGTATCAACAATAGAATATATTGAAACAGAAGAAGTATTTACAGTAAAACCTGAAACACATAGAGCAATGTCAGAAGAAACAGCATTCATGATTACTACTATTTTAGAACAAACTTCTGTATATACATTTGGTGGATATATTAATGGTATTAATTCAGCTTCTAAAACAGGAACTGCTACTATTGATTCAGATGATGTTAAAGAACAAGGATTAAATGGAAACGTAAATGATAAATGGTTAGTTGGATATAATGAAAATTATGCAATCAGTATGTGGTTAGGGTACGAATCGAATCATAAAGACACATATAATGTATATTCGTTTAATTCAAGAGAGAGTTTATTCAAAAAAATAGCTGAAGGAGTATTCACTGAATGGACAACATGGGATCAACCTGATGGTGTTGTTAAAGTTAATATAGAAACTGGATTACCTGAAGCTACATTACCAAGTGAAAATACACCATCTGGGTTCATTACTTCAGCTTATTTTAAAAAAGGATTTGAGCCTACTGAAACATCTAGTCGTTTTGAAACACTTGATGATGTTACAGGATTAACATATGATGAGGTAACTGGATTATTAACATGGACAGGAATCGAACAGCCAGATTTCTATAACGAAGAATATTTAAATGAGATTTACTCACCTCTTTATACAGATCCAGAATATTTAGAAAAACAAATAGAAGCAATATTAAGTCAAAATAATAGTACCTTAGGTACATTAGTTTATGATATTTACACTCAAAATGATGATGGAACATTAACTTTAATTGGATCTACTGAAGATACCAGTTATCAACAATTCGTTAATGGTACTACAACATTTGTAGTTAAAGCTAGTTATTCTAAATTTAAAAGTAGTTCAAGTGATGGTGTTAGTGTATCAATACAAAAAACACCTGATATAATTACTTTAGAATTAACTACAAACTCTTCTATTACTTTAAATATTAATGATTCTTATTTAGAACCTACAAGCCCTGTTAGAGTATTTAAAAATGGAATCGAAGAAGTAACTACAGAAAGTGAAGTTACTTACACAATTGTTAAAAAATCTGATGAAAGCATTGTTAATTCATTTAACGAACTAGATACTAGTGTAGCAGAAATATATACTGTTACCTACACAATAAAATATCAAGCATTTACTGATACGATAACAAAAATAATTGAAGTAATTGATACAACAGAAACACCTTAAGGTGTTTTTTTGTATATAATAAAAAAATAAAATCAATATAATCTTGAAAGGAGATTATATGGCACGTCATAAAGTAGAAATATGTGGCGTGAATACTGCGAATATAGAAGTATTAAAAAATAATGAAATGGTTGAATTATTTAAACTATATCAAGCTGGAAATTTATTAGCTAAAGAAAAACTAATTAATGGTAACTTAAAACTTGTATTATCCATCTTAAGAAAATATAACAACCGTATTGATAACTTAGATGATTTATTTCAAGTAGGTTGCATAGGTTTAATTAAAGCAATAGATAACTTTGATTTATCACACGAAGTTAGATTTTCAACATATGCTGTTCCTATGATTTTAGGTGAAGTCAAAAGATATTTAAGAGATAATAGTAGTTTAAGAATTTCAAGAAGTATCAAAGATTTAGCTTATAAGAGTTTAACTACTAAAGAAAAATTAATGAATAAATTAAATAGAGAGCCAACTATAAAAGAAATAGCTTTAGAACTAGAGGTAAAAGAATTCGAAGTTGTTAATGCGCTAGAATCTTTAAGAGATGTTCATAGTATGTCAGAACCTATTTACAACGATGGTGGGGATACTATATTTTTATCAGAGCAAGTAGCTGATACTAAAAATAAACTAAGTATTGATACCCAAGTTATGTTAAAAGACGCTTTAAGTAAATTAACTTTAAAGGAACAATTTATTATTAATCAAAGATATTTTGAAGGAATGACTCAAATGGAATTATCTAAAGAGTTAGGAATCAGTCAAGCACAAATTTCTAGAATAGAAAAGAATGGACTGGAAATAATGAAAAAATTAATGAAATAAACATATTATTAATAAGGTGATTTTATGTTATTATCAGAACTACAAAATAAAAATATTATAACTTTAGATGGCAAATTAATTGGTGGGATTATAGACATTTTTATTAAAGATGGAATAATTGATTACTTAGTTATTGAAAAATCTAAATTTTTAATTTCAATGTTTTCTTCTAAAGATGAGTTTAAAATTAAATGGAATGATATTAAAACTATTGGTGATGATGTTATTATAGTTAATAATATATAAAAAAACTATCTAAAATTGATAGTTTTTTTACAGGCCTTAAT
>CAYJEP010000046.1:5045-7160 GCA_964369555.1 uncultured Muribaculaceae bacterium
GTGCTAATAAATCTAATATTATTATATGCTAATATATTTAAATAATACATTAATTAAAACATGTAACAATTTCTTTAGTTTTTAAGTTTATTAAAACACTACCATTTTCTAAAGTACTATAAACTTTACTGTTTTTCAAATTATTTAAAACATCTATATTAGGATGACCATAATTATTTTTACCAACTGAAATCAAACTATACTTAGGATTTAATTTATTTACAAAATTGATATCAGTACTAGTTAATGAACCATGATGTGCTACTTTTAAAATATCTATATTAGTTAGATCATATTCATCAATTAGTTTTAATTCAATATCACTTGATATATCTCCTGTAAATAAAAGACTATACGAATCGATATTAGTATAAAAAACTAAACTTGAATCATTCTCATCTTCATAACTATTATTAATGAAACTAAACTTATATTTATCAATCATTATTGTAGTTTTATCAATTAATTTATAATTTACATCACTATCTATTATTTCTTGTTCTAATCTATTTATTTCATTACTATTTAATAAAACATTATTTACTTTAAAACCATTAATTAAATTAAGAGCCTCACCCAAATGATCATAATCACCATGACTTAATATTAAATAATCTATTTTATTTATTCCCCTACTACGTAAATAAGGAATAATCTTATTTTCGGCCATATTATAATCACTAAACATATTCCCACCAGTATCTATCAAAACAGTTTTATTATTAATTTCAAATAAAAAGCAATCACCTTGTCCAACATCAATCATTGTTAGATAATTACTGCTATCAAATTGTTTATAGTTGATATGAATAAATATTAAAATCACTATCAGTAGTTTATATTTATAAATAGATATAGTTATAATTAAATAATAAAGAAATATAAAAAACATATTCAAAGATTTCATTGAGTAGATTAAATTAAACTGATTTAAAAATAAACTTAAATTTTCCATACTACCTAATATAAAAGTAATGTTTATTGGAAGAAATAAAGTTATTAATACAAGAGGAAATATAAATAAAGATACTATTGGTACAAAAATCATATTCATAAAAACACTAGTTAAATTAATATAAAAATAATTATTTATTAAAATCGGTAAACTAACTACATTACATAATAAAGAAATTTTAAATAACTTAATGAAATAGTTTTTATTCTTAACATTACCGAAAAAACATAAATATATACTTATTGTAAAACTAAATAAAAATCCTATATCATAAATTATAAAAGGATTATATATTATAAAAATAGATATTAAAATTATTAAAATATCAATCTGTTTTAATCTCTTTCTAAAAATAAAAGTAGTAGCTGCTCTAATAACCGATGGTGTGAATCCAGCTAAAAAAGCATAAAAGATTAAAAATATATTACAAAATAAATCTTTTTTTAAAATTTTTGATAACAAGATTGTTAATAATGATACATGCATTCCTGATATCGCAAGTAAATGACTGATACCATTTTCATTAAAACTAGTAAGTACATTATCATTTATCTTTGATTTATCGCCTAAAATAAAAGCTTTTAAATAACTTTCATTTGGATTACTTTCTATTTTATCTATTAAATAATTTTTAAACTTATAAAATACATTTGTATTTTTTTCTTTTACACTGATTTCATTAGCTTCTAAAATATAATAAATATTCCTACTCTTTAAATATTTTTTATAGTTAAATAAATTAAATATTGTATTCTCACTAGGCTTTTTTATTGTACCACTTACATATATTTTATCTCCAATATTTATATCATTTATATCTTCATAGTAATATATTATAACTTCATTACTTTCAATAGTTACTTTATCACCTATATCAATATTTTTAACTATAAAATAACCTTCATATTCACCTTCTTCATAACTAGTTTTGTAAATATCATTACTAACCATTATATAAGTATAAAATATTAAAAATAATATAACTACTACATATTTCAAACAGTTATATCATCCTTAATTTTTAAAAATGTTGAACTACCTATTCCGCTTACGTTCATCAACTCTTCAATATTGTTAAATTTAGTGTTTTTCCTATACTCTATTATTGCTAAGGCTTTAGATTCACCTATACCACTTAAAGTCATTAATTGCTCTAAAGA
>CAYJEP010000047.1:0-7110 GCA_964369555.1 uncultured Muribaculaceae bacterium
AACATATTTTTTAATGGTGATTATATGAAAAAAATATTGAAGTTTATTAAAAAATTTATTTTAAGTGCATTTGTTTTATATGGTTATAATCTCTTAGCGGTGCCGCTTAATATTATAATCCCTATTAATTTTTATACACTTTTATTAGTAACTGTATTTGGATTGCCAGCTGTATTTTCATTTATATTTATAATGCTGCTAGTCTATTAAAGGAGGTGTCTTGATGAGTTTTGAAAATAAGTATCCGCGTGTTTATAACTTTCAAAATTGATTTTGAATACTGAAAACTTAGGTTTATCAAAACAAATTGATGCTGAAACTCATCCAGATCTTAAAATAATATTTCCAATGGGAAATACTGTTAAAAAAGAGCAATTAGTTGAATTACAGGAAGAATTTAATAAAAAATCTTTAACTGGAAATAGACGAGTTTATATAATAACAGAAGCTGATAAATTAAATATTTCATCCTCTAATTCAATATTAAAATTTTTAGAGGAACCAGTAAGTGGAGTTACCGCTATACTGATAGTAAATAATAGATATCAATTAATTGAAACAATTTTATCTCGTTGTCAAATAATTTCTCTAAATAAAATAAATAATACAAGCGAAAAAACAGTTAACAAATTGATAGATTTAACTAAATTTAATGATATGTCAGAAAGTATTTATGAGAATAATGCAATAGAAGTTGTTTTAAATTTCATAGAATTTTTTGAAAAAAATAAACTTAGTACTCTTCCTTTTATAAATAAAAATTTACTGAAATTTTATAAAAACAAAGATGATTTATCTCAAGTATTAATGGGAATGATATATTTTTATATGGATGTTTTAAATAAGATGTTAGATAGAAAAATTTCTGTTTATAATGAATATATGGAAATTATTGAAAATATTTCAAATATGAATACGACTTTTGAAGTAATAAAAAAAATAGAGTGTTTAAATAAAGCAAGAAATAACTTATCTAGTAATGCGAATATAAGCTTAGTTTTTGATAAATTAATAATAGATATGGTAGGTGGGAAATAATGATAAATGTAATTGGAGTTAGTTTTGGAACAGATAAAACTATAAATTTAGTAAAATCAAATTCAATAGAAGTTAAACGCGGTGTTACAGTGATTGTAAAAACTGATAGAGGTCTTTTATTTGGACAAGTAGTTTTAACAAATTATAATGTTGAAAAGATAGAAAAAGAAAATGAATTAATTCGAATTTCGACTAAAAAGGATTATCAGAAACATCTTAAAAATATAGAAGAAAAAGATGAGGCAATTATTTTTTGTAATGAATTAATCAAAAAACATAAATTGCCAATGAAAATAATTGATGCTGAATATACTTTTGATAAAAATCAGTTGATGTTTCGTTTTGTTTCTGATACTAGAGTGGATTTTAGAGAGTTAGCAAAAGAACTGGCTAATTTTTATAAAACCAGAATAGAACTTCGTCAAATAGGAATTAGAGATAAAGCTAAAGAGGTTGGAGGCTATGGAAGCTGTGGTCAAAAATTATGTTGTGCTAGATTTAACACAGATTTTTCTGCAGTTTCTATAAATATGGCTAAAAATCAAGGATTATCTTTAAATCCATCAAAAATAAATGGTGTTTGTGGTAGATTGTTATGTTGTTTAAAATATGAGGATGATAATTATAAAGAATGCAGAAAATCTCTACCTAAGCTAGGGGCTATAGTACAAACAGAAAAAGGTACAGGAAAAGTTATTTCTATAGATGTGTTAAAAAAGACTTATAAAGTTCTAAGTAATGGTGAAGTAACTGAAATTAAGGCGTGCTGTGGAAGTAATTAACGATTTAGTAGGATATAAGAATTTAAAAATATATCAAAATACCAACATGTTTAATTTTTCTCTTGATTCAGTTTTGCTTCCTAATTTTGTAACCTTAAATAAAAACACAAAGAAAATTTTAGATATAGGGTGTGGAAATGCCCCTATACCTTTAATACTATCTACTAAAACTAATGCTGATATTATAGGGGTCGAGATTCAAAAGGATGTATATAATTTAGCTTTAAAAACAGTTCAGTATAATAAATTAGAAAAACAAATACAAATATTAAATGGTAATATAAATGATATATATAAGGGACTTGGTGCAGAGTCTTTTGATACTATTGTTTGTAATCCACCGTTTTTTAAAATAAATAGTGAAACAAAACAAAATGAGAGTGAGTATAAGAAAGTTGCTAGACATGAAATTTTTTTAGACTTAGAACAGTTGTTTCAAATTTCTAGATACTTATTAAAAACTGGAGGAAATATCGCAGTTGTACACCGTCCAGAAAGATTAGTTGATATTATATCAACTATGTTAAAAAATGATATTCAACCAAAACGAATTCAATTTGTTCATCCTAAGATAGATACTTTAGCTAATTGTTTATTAATCGAAGGTACTAAGTATGGTAAATCAGGTGTGAAAATACTAAAACCAATTTACGCCCACAATTTAGATGGTTCATATAGTGATGAAATAAAAAAATATTTTGAATAGGAGGATATATGTCACAAAAAAGTTATAATAATAGTCCTTGTTTATATTTAATTCCTACTCCTATTGGAAATATGGATGATATAACACTAAGAGCAATTAAAATATTAAATGAAGTGGAAGTTATTTTTTCAGAAGATACAAGAATAACTAGGGTCCTTTTAAATCATTTAAATATAAATAAAAAACTAATTTCTAGTCATAAATATAATGAATCAGAAAATAAAGAAAAAATGTTAGAGTTTTTAAATAACGGATTTTCTGTAGGTATTGTAACAGATCGAGGAACTCCTATTATTAGTGATCCAGGATCATTATTGGTAAGTGCTGCTGTAGCTAATGATTTTAATGTTGTTTCACTTCCTGGTGCAACTGCATTTGTTTGTGCTTTAATAAATTCTGACATTTCAGCTTTAAAATTCACTTTTTTTGGTTTTTTAAATAGTAAAAAAGGGAAAAGAATTCAAGAATTAGAGGAATTAAAATCTAAAACTGAAACTTTAATATTTTATGAATCACCTCATAGAATTTGTGAAACGCTTGTTGATATGAATAGTGTTCTGGGAAATAGAAAGTGTAGTATTTCCCGTGAGATAAGTAAGAAGTTTGAGGAAGTATATCGTGGAACAATTTTAGATGTTTTAGAAGAACTTAATAACGTAAAAGGAGAAATAGTTATAGTACTAGAAGGGAATAATTCTGTCGAAAATCATGATGATTTAACAATTGTTCAACATATTGATTTATATATTAAAAATGGATTTTCTAGTAAAGATGCAATAAAAAAAGTAGCTAAAGATCGTAATGTGAATAAGAATGATATTTATATGCAATATCACAACAAGGAGTCATAAATGAAGTTAATAGTAGGTTTAGGTAATATAGGAAAAACATATGAAAATACAAGACATAATATAGGTTTTATGGTTTTGGATTCATACTTAGACAAAAATAATCTCAAATATTCTAAAGAAAAGTTTAATGGATTATACTGTGATGCAGTAATAAATGGTGAAAAAGTTATTTTTTTAAAACCGTTATTATTCATGAATAATTCAGGTATAGTTATAAAAAAATATATGGATTATTTCAATATTGATATTGATGATATACTAATTGTTTATGATGATTTAGATTTAGATGTAGGTGATTTGAAGTTGAAACTATTTGGCGGTACTGCTGGTCATAACGGGCTTAAAAGTATAGAGGAAAACTTAAAATCATCAAAATATAAACGTTTAAAAATTGGTATTTCAAGAAACAATATTAATAAAGCAGATTATGTTTTAGGAAAATTTTCTAAAGAAGATAAAAATATAATTAATGATGTTTTAAAAGTAACAGATATTTTAGTATCAGATTATTTCAAGATTACTTTTGAAAATTTAATGAATAAATATAACTAGGAGAATATATGGAAAAATTAACTGAATATTTTAAGTATAATAATATTTGTGGTATTGTTGATGAACTTAAATGTGTTTATATTAAAGAGATGTTTAATACAAAAGAAAATATTTTAGTTGTTTGTGATAGTTTGTATTCAGCTACTAAAATGTTTAATAATATTAAAAACTATACTGACAAAGTCAGTTTTTTTCCGATGGATGATTTTTTAACAAGCGAAATAATAGCTTTAAGTCCAGAGTTAAAAGTTACTCGATTAGAAGTTTTAGATCAAATCAGAAATGATAATAATAATATAATAATTACTAACTTAGTTGGATATTTAAAATTTTTACCTGATTTAGAAAAATTCAATGACTCATATATTTCTATTGAAATAAAAAAAGAATATCGTATTAAAGAATTAATCACAAAGTTGGATGAAATTGGATATGAAAAAGTATCAGTGGTGAATAAATCAGGAGAAATGGCAATTAGAGGATTTGTAGTTGATATATTCCCAGTTGGAAAAGAAAATCCTATCCGTATTGAATTTTTTGATGATGAAGTAGAATCTATAAGGGAATTTGATATTGATTCACAATATAAAACTGGTTATTTTGAAAGTATTGAAATTATGCCAAATATTGAAAAGGGTTCTAGTATTTCTATAAGAAATTATTTAAAAAATCCGGTAGTTATTTTCAATGAATATGATAATATAAAATACAGTTATAATAATTTATTGATGGAAATTAAAGATTATTGCTTAGACAATAATTTAAGTTTAGAAAATAAATTTATCGATGATTTTATAGTTACTGATAATGATATCAATTTGACAAATGTTGATAGTTCATTTTCAAATAATAAAATAAATTTGGCTACTTATGATATTGAAGAAAAATTTGTTGGTATTGATGAATCTAAAAAGATTATTGAAAAATATAGAAAAAAATATAAATATATAATAATATGTGTTTCAAACAGATACTTAGCAAATAAAATTATTGACACATTCAATGATGATTTATATGTGTTAACAGATTTAAGTAATTTAGATAATAAAAAGATTAATATTGTAATAAAAAATATTAATAGAGGTTATATTTTTAATGATTATTTATATATTAGTGAGAATGAAATATTCAATAAGGTTACAAAACATGCTTATTATAAATCCAATTTTAAACAGGGGACTAAAATTAAGGATTTAACTAAATTAGAAATTGGAGATTATATTGTACATACAGCTTATGGTATTGGGAAATACTGTGGTATAAAAACCTTAAATAAAAATGATTTAGTGAAAGATTATATTCAACTTGAGTATAAAGACAAAGATAAGCTATATATTCCAGTTGAAAATATTGAACTTATTAGTAAATACGCTAGTGGAGATAGTACTGTTAAACTTAATAAACTTGGTAGTGAAGAATGGAAAATAACTAAGTCAAAGGCTTTAAAAAAAGCTCATGATATGGCAGATGAGCTATTAAAGTTATACGCTATTAGGGAAATGAAAGAAGGATTTTCATATCCTTTAGATAACGACTTACAACATGAATTTGAAAAAGAATTTAAATTTGAAGAAACTGTTGATCAATTAAAAGCAGTTGAAGCAATAAAAAAAGATATGGAAGATAAGCATCCAATGGATAGATTATTATGCGGAGATGTTGGTTACGGCAAAACAGAAGTAGCCTTTAGAGCTATATTTAAAGCTATTTTAGGTGGAAAGCAAGTTGCTTTATTGTGTCCGACAACCATTTTAGCCTCTCAACACTATCAATCAGCGTTATCAAGATTTAAATCTTTTCCAGTTGAAATAGGATTAATAAATAGATTTGTTAGCAATAAAAAAATTACTGAAACTATAAAGAAACTTGAAGAAGGAAGTATTGATTTATTAATAGGAACACATAAGATGTTAAATGATAAGGTTAAGTTTAAAGATTTGGGATTACTTGTGATTGATGAAGAACAACGATTCGGAGTTAAGCAAAAAGAAAAAATAAAAAGCTATAAAGAAAATGTGGATGTACTTACTTTATCAGCTACTCCAATTCCTAGAACTTTAAATATGTCATTATCAGGGCTTAGAGATTTATCAACAATTGAGACGCCTCCTGTTAATAGATTTCCTGTTCAAACTTATGTTTTGGTAGAGAATAATAAAATAATAAAAGATTCTATTTATAGAGAACTAGTTCGAAACGGTCAAGCTTTTATATTATATAACAGTGTTTCCAAAATAGCTTCTAAAGCAGCAGAAATAGCTAAAATAGTTCCAGATGCTAAAGTTATTTATGCTCATGGTAGAATGGAAAAAAGAGAATTAGAAGATATAATGTATAAGTTTATAAATAAAGAGTATGACGTTTTAATATGTACTACAATAATTGAAACTGGTATTGATATTCCTAACGCGAATACACTAATTATAATAGATGCAGACAGACTAGGCCTATCTCAGTTATATCAATTAAGAGGTCGTGTAGGAAGAACTGATCGTTTAGCTTATTGTTATTTGATGTATGATGATAAGACAATATTAAATGAGATAGCAGTTAAAAGATTGAATACTATTAAAGAATTTACAGAACTAGGTAGTGGATTATCAATTTCTATGCGAGATTTATCTATAAGAGGTGCAGGCAATTTATTAGGTAGTAATCAATCTGGATTTATAGATGATATAGGAATTGAGTTATTTACAAAAATGTTAAAAGATGAAATTGATAGATTAAAAGGTAAAATAATCAATGAAGAAGAGAAATCAACTCCGTTAGTTGAAGTTAATACTGCAGTTGAGGATTCTTATGTTAGTGAACAAGAATTAAAAATTGAGGTTCATAAAATGATTAGTGAAGTTAATTCCTATGAAAAATTATTAGAAATAAAAGAAAAACTGGAAGATAGGTTTGGGAAATTAAATGATCACTTAATCATATATATGTATGAAGAATGGTTCCAAGCGATAGCTAGTAGATTAGGCATAACCCAAATAAAACAATCGGAAAATTTTATAGATGTTATTTTAACAAAAGATATAACCTCTACATTAAATGGTGAAAAGTTATTTTTGGATTTAATGAAAGTAAATAAAAACTTTAGATTCAAACAGCAATTTAATAATTTAATTATTACTTTACCTGTAAAACAGCTTGAAAAACATTTTATTTATTATTTAATTGACTT
>CAYJEP010000048.1:0-1653 GCA_964369555.1 uncultured Muribaculaceae bacterium
TTCCTTAGCGTAATTAACTATTTCTTCTTTTGTATTCATACACACTCTCCTTAAATTCATTATATCATATATTTTTAAATTTAAAGATTTTTTTATTTTTTATGTTATACTATATATAGCGATTGAGCTATATCAATAGTCTTAAAAAAAGTTGTAAATACCTCAACCATTTGCTCCAAAAGATATTTTAGTCGAAGTCTTATCGGTTCGATTTTTTATGAAAATCAAATATTAAAATAAAAAAATAAACAAATAGATGACTTTGAAAAATAAGTGATTTTATAATACTACTTAATACAAAATATGATATAATTTTATAAAGGAGGTGTATTATGGACGTAAGAGTTAGAACGAAGAATCCTACTGTACAATTAGTACCCATTACAACTGAGGAAATTGAAGATGTTTCAAAATCTTATACTAAACTATACTATTTATCTACTACTGACGGAGTAATTATAAATGTTGGAATTCCAGATATGCAAGCATATTTTGCAGCTACAGGAAATATGTATACGGTTGAAAATGATTTGAAAAAAGCACCATTTAAATCTGTATCTTCAAGATATGATGATTTGAATGAGATTACAGACAGACCAGTTTTCGAGTTGAAAATTACAGATGGACGAACAGTAGAAGCATATAATATTTTAAATAATATCGAGACTTCACTTGAATCTATTATAAATGATGGTTTTAGTTTAGTTGAACAATCTAAAAAAAGATAAAATATCATTTCATAAAGTTATTTGGTGATAGCGATTGAGTTATATCAATCGTTTTAAGCAAAAGTTGTCGATACCTATGTACTTGCTCCAGTAAATAATTTAGTCGAACTTTTATTGGTTCGATTTTTTATATATTGCTTTATAATAATAAGCGCAACATTTAAGTTTGAAAAATAAAAAAGTGAAGTCAAAAGGTCAAATTCTAATATAGCGATTAATTTCATACCATTTCACACTATCTTAGGTAACAACATATTGACACAATGAATAATAAGTTATATAATATTTCATAAATTAAAGGAGTATCTTATGGAAATATATAGAAAAATGGAAGAGATTAAAATGTACAATTTAATGAAATGTAATATAATATATTTTATTGATTATGAACAACAAATAAAATTAAAAGAAAAAGTAAAATCAGAATCAGAAAAAGAGAATATTATACCTATATTTTTAGACTTAAAAGAAATTCAAGAGGATGCTTTTAAAATAGAAGAAAGTATAATGATATTTTTAAAAAATTTAAATCAAGAAGTAAGTGATTGGGATATTGAATTTTTAAAATTAAGAAAAAATATATTTAAATCTTCTGAAAATTTAATTGAAGATAGAAAAAGTATTCTAAAAATGAAAAAAGAAAATACAAGTAAATTATTGCATTTTAAAAATATGCTTTTACATCAATATATGGTTTTTAAAATATTAGAAAGTTTATCTAAATATTTTAAAATTGAAGACATTAGTCCAGAAGATATTAAGAATAATATTAATAATTTATTAAATGATATAACATTTGAAAAATTAGATAGTTCAAAATTATCATTTGATCCTATTAGTGATTTGATTAATTGTATGAAAAAGATAAGGATAGAAAATAAAAGCTTTTTCTCTGTAATATGTATAAATGGTAATTATGTAGTAG
>CAYJEP010000048.1:1663-7062 GCA_964369555.1 uncultured Muribaculaceae bacterium
AATGCGCATATGCACAACCAAAGGAGTGGTATTATGTCATTTTCAGTTATGACTGAAGACTATTTATTCCATGAATATTCAGGAAAATTTCATTTACAAAATACACATGACGTTAACAGAATAGTTATTGATACAGAAAAGTATCAAAAAATAGTGAAGAAATCGATATAAAGATTTTAATATAATTATAAATTAAAAAAATGACTTTTAAGTATAAGTCATCTAATTATAAAGTTTAATGTTTTTAATGTTCTTTTCACAAATTCTCCTTTCTTAGATAGTATAATATTACCTTGATTTAATACTTCTATAATGATTTTATTACAATACCAAAAACATAACAGGTTTAATATGATTAGAAAATAACAACTTAATTTAATAAAAAATACTGAGAAAATGATGAATTTCATCTTTTTTTTTGATATAATGTATAAGATAAGGTAGTGGTTAAATGGACAAGAAGAAAAAAAGAAAGATAGCTATAATAATTATTTTATTTGTAATAATTTTATTATTTTTTTGTTTTAGAAATAGAGGATATTTTCCTGTTGAGTTATATGAATATTTAAATGATAAACAATATGAATCTGGTTATATAACTGAAGAATACTTAAAAGAAAATGGTTTATATGATGAGAGTTTTGTGTGTAGCGTGATTTATTATTCTGGTAATACAATAGAGTTTAATAATTGTGTAATTGAAGATAAAGATGAAAATTATTGTGTTTTTGAAGATGATGAATTAAGTTGTTATTATAAAGATATGGAATCATCTTTTGAATTAACTACAAAGATTCCTAACTTACATTATAACAGTGATCAAAGTTTTAAATTTGAATATGTTGAAAATAGTATTTTTAAAATAGAAAGTGTGAACTACTGTTTAACTACAGATAATATTTGTACTCCAAATTTGGAATATGATAATGGTTATATTGATATTAAAACAGAAAGCTTAACTAATAAGGTTTGTTTTCAAGCTAATTATACTGATTTAACTAATAGTGATATTGTTTGTAGTGAGAATATTGTTATTGATAAAACTTCACCTGTTATTGAAAGTTTAGTTAGTAATGGGGAGTTATTAAATGATGATTGGTATAATAATTTAATTAATATTGATGAGGCTGTCGTAACTGATAATTTAACAGGGATTAAAGATATTAAGATTGAAGGTACAGTAAAAGAAGGTGTTAATACTATTTTAGTAACTGCTATTGATAATGCTTCTAATGAAAGTAGTAGAGAGTTTATAGTTAAAGTAGATACTGTAAAACCTAATAATGGTTCTATTATAATAGATGGGAAACTAGGTTTAAATGGTTGGTACACTTCATTAGTTAATATTTCTAAGATAAACGGTAGTGATTTATTATCTGGTTATAATAAAAGTATTTTAAATTATACTTCATTATCTGATAGTGTTGGTACTAATGTTATTTTAACTACTTATGATAATGCTTATAATACTAATAGTACAAGTTTATTTATTAAAGTAGATACTACTAAACCTACTATTCATGGTATAGCTGATTTAGTAATAGATATGAATACTAATATAGATTTACTGGAAGGGGTAACTGCTACTGATTCTACTTCTAAAGTAAATGGTAGCGTTAAAATAATTGAAAATAATTTAGACGTAACTAAAGCTGGTGAATATTTTGTTACTTATGAGGCTGTTGATAATGCTGGTAATATAAATACTACAACTAGAAAAATAGTTGTTGAATCTAATATTCCAGAAGTATTATTTAAAGTAGATGAATCAATTTTCACTAATAATTATAGTAAAGAAAATGTAATGGTTGATATTGAAGTAATAGAAAATAATAATGATATAAGAGATATTTTATATTGTACTACTACTAGTACTTGTGAGCCTAATTTAAATTTAGGTATTGATAATAAAGTGTTATTAGATACTGAATCAGATTCTAATAAAGTTTGTATTAAAGTACTTTATAGTAGTGAAGTAACTGTTTGTAGTGATATTTATAAAATAGATAAAACTGGACCTGTTATTAATGATCTTATTATTGATGGCGAAGAAGGTAATAATGGTTGGTATAAATCATTTATAGAATTAGAAACTAATGGTGCTACTGATAATTTATCTGGTTTAAAAGATATTAATATTAGTAAAGAAGAAATTAATTATGATACAGCTTCTGAAATGGTAACTATAACTGCTATTGATAATGCTGGTAATATTACTACTAAAGACATTGAATTTAAAATAGATACAGTTTTACCTGTTATTGGTGATTATGTAGTTACTGGTACTAAAGGGTTTAATGATTATTATATAACAGATGTAAATGTTAGTGGTTTAAATGCTGTTGATAGTTTATCTGGTTTAGAATCAGTTGTTTCTAATTATGATAGTTTTACTTTTGATACAGTTGGAACTGATATAATCATTACTGCTAAAGATAATGCAGGTAATATAGCAACAAAAAGAGAAACTATTAAAATAGATAAAACTGCTCCAGTTATATTAAATTATGATATTACTGAAAAAGATAGTGATACTGATTGGCACAAGACTACAGTTTTAATTGATAATATAATAGCAACAGATAATATTTCGGGAGTAAATCAAAGTACTGTTGTTAATTTAGAATATACTATAGATTATGAAACAGTAGGTGAATTTATTGAAATTCAAGTTGATGATTTAGCTGGAAATAGATATACAGAACGAATTAAAGTTAAAGTAGATTTAACACCACCTTTATCAGGTAACATAATTTTAGATGGTGTATTAGGAAGTAATGGTTGGTATAATTCTGATGTAACTATTACAACTACTGAGGGAACAGATAATTTATCTGGAATTAAATCTTCTGAAATTAGTATGGATTTTTTAACAGGAGTACACTTAGAGACAACTGTATATTTAACAACAACAGATAATGCAGGGCATGAAGTTGATACTTCAAAAGATGTTAAAATAGATAAAATAGTACCAGAAGTTGGAACTATAGTACCGAGTGGTACTTTAGGAAATGATGGTTGGTATATATCAGATGTTACTATAGGTAAAACAGATGGAAATGATTCTGGTTCTGGTCATGGTAGTACAACAGTAGATATACTTGGAATTACTGAAAATACAGTAGGTACTACAGTAACTATTACTACAACAGACCAATCAGGATTAAAAGCAACTTATTCAGAAATATTTAAAGTAGATAAATTTACTCCTACTATTGTTAAAAACGGTGATATTGTAATTGAAAAAGGAACTGATATAGATTTAACAATTAAATTCACTTCAACTTTTGGTGTATCTACTGGAACTACTACATGTGATGTAACTGACACTTCAGTATTAGATGTTGGTGTATATGATGTAACTTGTACAGTAACTTCTGTAGCCGGATTATCTTCATTTATAACTACTACTTTTGAAGTTGTACAAACTTATGAAGCGATAGAGTATATTGAAAGTTATGGTGGACAATATATTGAAACTGGACTTATGAATACAGGAGATTATATATTTGAAGATGAGTTTTTAATTACTGATTTAGGTGTTGGAAATAATACTGGTTCATGGATCGTTGGAGGAAGAGTAAATCCTAGTTATTCATTAGGAGTATTTGTAAATAATTCACAAGTAATTGCAGCTTATGGTAGTATAACTAAAACACTTTATCCAGGAATAAAAGAAGATGTTTGGTATACTATGTATTTTTCTAGATTTCAACTTACTATAGGTGGTAGAAATTATGTTGTACCTGGACAGTTGTTAATACCAGAAGAATATGAAGCTGAAATTATAATTGGCGGTAATTTATTAGCGTATGATGGTGTTTCTGTTGATAATAGAAATATGAGAGGTCAAAGAAAATACTTTAAAATCACTGACGCTAATACTGGTGAAGTACTTAGACATTATATACCTGCTGAATTAATTGAAACGGGTGAAATAGGAATGTGGGAACTTATTGAAGGTAAGTTTTATGGTAATGATGGAACAGGCGAATTTACAGCCTCATAAATATAAAAAAAAGACTTACTTTGATTTGTAAGTTTTTTTGTTTATTCTACACCAGTAATAGTGCCAGTTCCTGCATTCTCATAAAACACATCATTTATAACATCCCAATATCCAAATTTTCCAGCATTTACTCCTTCAGTAATTTTCGCTGGAACAAAATATCTTAATATTTCATTATTTGTTGCATCGGTAATTTTAAAACATTTCATATTACCGATAAAATGTCTAACATCTTGTGTTCCATTATAATTTTTAGTAGCCCCAGCTATTAAAATAGTTCTTGCTTGTGATTCTGGTAGTAGTTTTTTTCCATATACTGTATATGAAATATTATTAACATAAAATTCTGTTCTTGAATAATACATTGAATACCATGAATTAAGATTGGCTTTAGGATATCCAGTGCTTGTAGCAGAACCATAACCATTAAACATAGCTGCTTTCCCACTAAAAACTCCTATTGAATAATTATAATTATTTCTACCATTAAATATCCAACCACCATCAGTAACTGTTAGAGCTGTTTGCATAAAATCTGTTTCAAAAATATAATCACCAGTATTTAAAACACCTGTATCAATAAATTCATTTCCACTAAAAGTTATATATTCTAATTTTTCATATATTATATCTTCAAATACATAGTCTAATCCAACAGTAGTATTAGTATTTTCATTAATAGGGTTATTATAATAAAAAGTTATTTCCATATTTACAATACTATTTTCTTTAAAATATATTATTTCCTTATCTTTAATATCATAAGATATATTACTATTAGAATTGATATCTTCTAATATCTTATCAAGGTGATAATAGTTATCTGTAGTATTAGTAATTTCAATAATTAAAGTTATTTTTGAATCTTGATTAGGTAAAGTAACACTTATATTACTATTTGTATCTGTAAAGTTAGGATTATAAGTAACAGAAGCATTACTTTCTTGATTTAAAACATATACATCAGTTATTCTTATACTTGGTTTTCCTGTAACTAGTGACTCCCCACTTATAGTTAAATTGGTATTAAGAGCCGCATAACCAATACTAATGAATGTTATACTTAGTAATATTATAAAAATAGATATTGGTTTCATTTAGTGCTCCTTACTGTTAAATATTCTATAATTATTATACTCTAAGAAAGTAAAAAAAACAATAAAACACCTTTAAGAAATTGTTAATAGTAACTTGATATTTAATTGGTTATATTTTATAATTAAATAGGAGGAATAAAATGAAAAAAATACTTATAACTTTAATACCAGTAATCATAATAGCAGGAATCTTAGTTTTCTTACTTTTACCTAAAGATAAAGAAAATAATGATGGTGAAATAACAGATATTCCTGAAGAAGAAATTTCACAAGTTGAACAAGTACTTATAAAC
>CAYJEP010000049.1:0-921 GCA_964369555.1 uncultured Muribaculaceae bacterium
TTTATAACAAGTACTTTACAAAGAATGGCTTCAAATAAATTGGGATTTAATGCTAAAAAAACAATGTCATTAGCTCAAAAATTATATGAAGGTATTGATTTAGAAAATGAGACAACTGGTTTAATTACATATATGCGTACTGATTCTACAAGATTATCAGATGAATTTATTAAAAATACTTATGGTTATATTAAAGGTAAATATGGTGATGCATATATAGGTTATGTGAAACAAAGTAAAAACTCTAATATTCAAGATGCTCATGAAGCTATAAGACCTACAAATATCAATAACACTCCAGAAATGGTAAGAAAATATTTAAGTAATGATGAATTTAAATTATATAGGTTAATTTATTACCGTGCGTTAGCTAGTTTGATGAGCGATTGTAAAACAGATAATACAACTGTTATATTGGATAATAATAATTATCAATTTAAAACTACAGGTCAAGTTATTACGTTTGATGGTTATTTAAAAGTATATAGTGACTATGAAGATACTAAAGATAAAATATTACCAGATTTTGAGTCATATAGTTCCAATGTTGTAGTAGCTACAGAAATAACTAATGAGCAACATTTCACTAAACCACCAGCTAGATATTCAGAAGCAACTTTAATTGCAGAAATGGAAAAATTAGGAATTGGTAGACCATCTACTTATGCATCTACTATGGATACTATTAAAAACAGAAACTATGTTGAAATAATTGAAAAAAGATTTATTCCAACTGAAGTGGGTTTTCAAATTACTGATAAATTACAGGAATGTTTTAAAGAAATAATTAATGTTGAATATACAGCTAATATGGAACAAGAACTAGATCTAGTAGCAGAAGGTAAATTTTTATGGACAGATGTTTTAAAACAGTTCTATGGCGATTTTGAACCTGCTTTACAAGAAGCATTTGATAAATTA
>CAYJEP010000049.1:931-6897 GCA_964369555.1 uncultured Muribaculaceae bacterium
GATAAATTACCTAAAAAAGAGTTAGTAAAAACAGGTGAAGCTTGTCCAGAATGTGAAAGTGATTTAGTAATAAGAAAAGGAAAATACGGAGAATTTACAGCTTGTAGTAATTTTCCAACTTGTAAATATATTAAACAAGAACCTAGAGTAGAAACAGAAATTATAGATTGTCCTAATTGTGAAGGTAAAATTGTTGAAAAAAAATCTAAAAGAGGTAAAGTCTTTTATGGATGTAATAATTATCCATCTTGTAAAACAGCTTTCTGGGATAAACCAGTCTTAGAAAAGTGTCCAGATTGTGAGAGTTTATTAACACTAAAAAAAGACTCATTAAAATGTTCAAGTTGTAGTTATACTAAAGATGTTGATTAAAATAACTATTAATGAGGAATCTAAAACTTATAACGCTATCAAAAAAGAATCGAAATACACTTATAAAGATGAAGGATTTATAATTGAAATTGATACTTTAAATAATAAAATAATTAGAAAAAATAAAGGATACAACTTAACACTAGAATTCTTTTTAAATAAGATTTCTAAAAATATTTGTAATTATAATGGTAATAAATTTATAATTGAAGTAGAAACATTTAAAATTAATAATGAAAACTTTTATGAGCTTTCATATAAAGTAGCAGATGGAGAGGTTATTAATTTTAAATTGGAGGAAATAAATGATTAGTGAATTAACTAAAATAGTAACTGAAAATTTTAAAAATTGTGGATATGATATTGAAGCTAAAATAATAGTTTCAAATAGAAAAGAACTATGCGATTATCAATGTGATGATGCATTTAAATTAACTAAAGAATACAAAAAATCTCCAATTGAAATTGGGGAGAGTGTAGTTGCTAGTTTAAATAGTATTAAAAATTTTGATGATATATTTAAGAAAGTTGAATTTGTAAAGCCTGGTTTTATAAATATGACTTTAAGTGATAGTTTTATTAATAAAGAGATTAATAAAATCTTTGAAGATGATAATTATTCAATAAAAAAGCCTGATGTAATTGAAACATATTATATGGATTATGGTGGTCCGAATGTTGCTAAACCTTTACATGTTGGACATTTAAGAACAGCTGTAATTGGTGAATCTATTAAAAGAATAATTTCTTTTACTGGTCATAAAACTATAGCTGACGTTCATTTAGGCGATTACGGATTACAAATTGGGCAGGTTATATACGCTGTTTTAGAAGATGGATTATCAATTGATGAAATTACTTTAGAATATTTAGATGTAACTTATCCTAAAATGAGTAAACTATGTAAAGAAGATAGTGAATTATTAAGTAAATGCGCTTTAATAACTAAAGAGTTACAAGAAGGGAATTTAGAGTATCAAAGATTATTTAAAAAAATATATGATGTTTCAGTAACAGATATTAAAAGGTTATATAATTATTTATCAGTTTCATTTGATTTATGGTTAGGTGAAAGTGATTCTTATAAATATATTAATACTATTGAGACTGATTTAAAATCATTACTAGAAGAAAGTAATGGAGCATTAGTTATAGATGTAAAAGATAGTAATGATACTAAGGAAATACCTCCTTTAATCTTTAAAAAGAGTAATGGTGCGTATTTATATGGAACTACTGATTTAGCTTCTATATATGAACGTGTTATAGAGTATAAAGCAGATAATATTTTATATGTTGTTGATAATAGACAAAGTCTTCATTTTGAACAATTATTTAGAGTTTGTAAAAAATGGAATTTAACTAAAAATACTAATTTTAAACATTTATCATATGGAACAGTTAACGGAAGTGATGGTAAGCCGTTTAAAACAAGAAGTGGAGACGCTTTTAAATTAGATGATTTATTTAAAGAGATAAAAGAAGTCTTTATAAATTCAAAAGAAACAAATAAAGATATGTCTGAATCAGATTTAAATATAATTGTTAATTCAATTATTAAATTTGCTGATTTACAAAACAATAGAGAAAAAGATTATATATTTGATATTGAAAAGTTTTCTAATGTAGTAGGGAAAACAGGTCCTTATATTTTATATACATATGTTAGAATGAATAAAATTTTAACAAATGAAAAAATAACTGTTGAAAAATTAAACGATATCATATATAATGTTATAGACCGTGATTTAAGAGTAAAACTTTTACAATTAAATAAGGTTGTAGAAGTAGCGTTTAAGGAAAAAATGCCAAACTATATAGCGGAATATGTTTATGAACTAGCAGTTTGTTGTAATAGCTTTTATCAAGCAAATCATATTAATGGACTTGAAGAAGTTAATAAACAACAATGGTTATTATTAATAAATTATACAAATAAATTGATTAAGAAACTATTAGAATTATTAGTAATCGATATTCCAACTAAAATGTAATTTTTTCTTTAAAAATACATAAAATAGTTTAAATTGGAGGTAACTTATGAAACTAAGTAAAATGAAAAAAGAAGAATTAGAAATTTTATCGCATGCAGATTTAACAGAATTAATTTTAGAAGAAGCAGGAAAATCTTTAAATACTGCTATTGTATTTAAAAAAATATGTGATCTATTAGGATACTCTGATAACGACTTTACAGATAAAATAGGTGATTTTTATACATCTTTAACACTAGATAAAAGATTTGCTTTTCTTGCAAACAATGAATGGGATTTAAGAGAAAAACATGCTATTGAACTAACTATCGATGAAGATGAACACGAAGACGAAATTGAAGAGGAACTAGAGGAAGAAGTAGAAGAAGAATTAATCGACGAAGATAAAATGGATGATGATATTCCAGACGACGTTGTTGAGGATTTATCTATATTAACAGAAGATGAGTTAGAAGAAGAAGTATAGAATTTACTTCTTTTTTTTGGTATAATTTATTAGGTGATTATATGAAAGTATTAAGTATTAGACAACCTTGGGCTAGTTTAATTGTAAATGGATATAAAGAATATGAGTTTAGAAGTTGGAATACAAAATATCGTGGGGAATTTTTAATCCATGCTTCTAAAACAGTTGAAAAAGAATATATGGATAAGTTTGATGATTACAACTTAGAATATAAAACTGGATGTATAATTGGTAAATGTACTATAACGGATTGTGTCATAGTTACAGAGGAATTTGAAAATAATTTAATTAAAAAAAATCCTTTAGTATATGGACTATCTAAAGGACGAGCTGGTTATGGTTTTAAGTTGGAAAACATCGAAAAATTTATAGAAGTTATAGAATATACGGGTAAACTAGGATTTTTTGAATATAAAGATTAATTTTTTTTAATAGGAAAAATTTTATTAATTTTTTTTTCAAAAACTTTATCAGTAGCTGCTTTTTCAATGATTGCTATTCTAAAACTTTGATCTAATAAATATTTTTCTCTTAATAGAAACATGGCTTCTGGATGACTTTGTAAATAAGTGAAATTAATTAATCCTAGATGAGGATTTTTAATTCTCTCTTCATAAGTATAATAAGCTTTCATAACTCCTCCTTTAATAAAGTATTTTATCACATTATGAAAAAAATGTGAAATATTTATTTTTTAGCACTCATATATTGACAGTGCTAGAATATAATAGTATAATGAAATAGCAGTTAGGCATTTAGACTGCTAAAGTAGGTGAGTATTTGCTTAATAATAGACAAAGTGATTTATTTAAATTAATAGTAGAGGATTATATTAAAACAGCTAAGCCTGTAAGTAGTAATTCTTTGTGTGAAATATTAAATTGTTCTTCAGCCACTATTAGAAATGAGATGTCTTTTTTAGAAGAAGTAGGCTTATTAGAGAAAACACATATTTCATCTGGAAGAGTTCCTTCTGAAAAAGGTTATAGATATTATGTAGATAATATTATGAAACCTAAGGAATTAACTGGTGAAGATATGTTGTCTTTACAACAAATTGTTCATAACAAATCATTAGTTGTAGATGATTATATAATGAAAAGTGTTGAAATAGTATCAGAAATGACTAATTTAACAGCAGTTGTCTTAGGAAAATCTTCTAAAGAAAATTGTGTTTCAAAAGTTGAAGTTGTACCAATTGATAAAAATAATTTGATTGCAATTGTAGTAACTGATAAAGGACATGTTGAACACAGAAACATAGTTTTAGAAAATGTAGATTTGAATGATATTAAAAAAACTGTTGAATTAATTAATAAAATGATAATTGGTGTTCCAATTGAAGAAGTTGCGAAGGTTTTAGAAATAAATGTTAAACCAGTAATCGAATCAGTGACAAAGCAACATGAAGTTTTATATAATGCTTTCTTTACAGCTTTTAATGATTTTACTAAAGAATCAAGTTTTCAAATGAAGGGTAGAAATAATATTTTGATGAAACCAGAGTTTGATGACCCAAATAAAATAAGAGATATAATTTCTAAATTTGAAGATAAAACATTAATTGATAAAATTGAGGAAAAAGAAAATGGTATAAATATATATATTGGAAGTGAAAACGAATTTGATAATGATGTAACTATTATCAAAACTAAATATAATTTAAACGGTGAGGAAGGAACTATTGCTTTAATAGGACCAAAACGTTTAGAGTATGATAGAGTAGTTACACTACTTGATTATATCAAACAAAACATTAAGGAGGATTAATATGGAAAAAAATAAATGCGACTGTGAACCATGTGAATGCACAGAAGAAAACAACTGTGGTTGTATAGAGGATTCATGTGAATGTGGAGAACCATGTGATTGCACAGAAGAAAACAACTGTGGTTGTATAGAGGATTCATGTGAATGTGGAGAACCATGTGATTGCACAGAAGAAAACAACTGTGGTTGTATAGATGATTCACGTGAATGTGGAGAATCATGTGATTGCACAGAAGAGGATAATTGTGGATGTATGGAAGAACCTAAAAAAAAGAAAAAGAAATTAAAAAAAGAAGATGAATTAGCTTTAAAAGTAATTGAGTTAGAAAATGAATTATTGAAATCAAAAGCTGAATTCATTAACTATAGAAAAAGATTAGACATGGAGAATGCTAGATATTTAAAATTTTGTAATGAAGGTATTATCAAACAAATGTTACCGAACTTAGATAATTTTGAAAGAGCTATCAATATGGATGATGATAATTTAACAGATGAGGTATCAAAATTCTTATCTGGAATGAAAATGATTTATTGTAACTTAACTACCATCTTAAAAGATAATGGAGTTACAGAAATTGATGGAAATAATAAACCTTTTGATCCTAATTACCACGAAGCAATCATGACTGAAAAAAAAGATGGTATGGAACCCTTGATGGTAATTGAAGTATTACAAAAAGGTTATATTTTAAAAGATAAAGTAATAAGACCGGCAATGGTTAGAGTAAGCGAATAAAGGAGAGATAAATTATGAGTAAAATTATAGGGATAGACTTAGGAACAACAAATAGTTGTGTAAGTATTTTTGAAGGTGGAGAAGCTAAGGTTATAGCTAATCCAGAAGGAGATAGAACTACTCCTTCAGTAGTTGCATTTAAAAATGATGAAATCATTGTAGGTGGAGCTGCTAAAAGACAAATGGTAACTAATAAAGATACTATTTATTCAATTAAAAGATTAATGGGAACAAAAGAAAAAGTAGAAGCTAATGGTAAAACATATACACCTGAAGAAATTTCTGCAATGATTTTAGGAGATCTTAAAAAAACTGCAGAAGCATATTTAGGAGAAAAAGTTACTAAAGCTGTTATTACAGTTCCAGCATATTTTAATGATGCTGAAAGACAAGCTACTAAAAATGCTGGTAAAATTGCTGGTTTAGAAGTAGAAAGAATTATTAATGAACCAACAGCAGCAGCGCTTGCTTATGGTCTTGATAAACAAGATAAAAATCAAACTATCTTAGTATATGATTTAGGAGGAGGAACATTTGACGTTTCAATTCTAGATTTAGGAGATGGTGTATTTGAAGTTAAATCTACAAGTGGTAATAATAAACTTGGTGGAGATGATTTTGATAA
>CAYJEP010000050.1:0-916 GCA_964369555.1 uncultured Muribaculaceae bacterium
TCGGAAATAGTGATAATACTTATAAAATGGAATTTGTTAATGATGAACTTTCTTCATCTGATATTTCAATCTCTCTAGATTTTTTAGTTACAATTCCACAAACAAATATTGATGAAGCTTGTACAGTTTATGAAACAGTAGATGGGATTAGTTGTGAAGTTTCAACTGAAGGTTCTGTTATGACAACAAAAATCAAATATGATTATCCAAAGTTAAATGAAGATGCGAAAAAGTTACTAAATTTTGATGGTATAGATACGTCATATGAAGGTATGAAAAATGTAATGGAAACTGCTGGATACACATGTAAATAAAAAGTTCATTTGAACTTTTTTTTTTAATTATCTATTGATTTTTTTTAAAGATATTGATACCATTAAACTAGAGGTGATTGTAGATGGATACTGAAATCCAAAAAAAAGACAAGTCAGTTAAAATCCTAGTCTCAATACTAATTTTATTAGTTATTGCAGGTTTAGGTACTGTTATTTATTTAACATTCTTTAATGATTCTAAACCGAAAGATGAGGATAAAGAACAAGTTGAAGTAACAGTTAGAGATTTAACGCAAGATGAAATTAAACAAGTAAATGAAGCTTTCGAAGAAAAATCTGATGATAATAACACTTTAGTTGTCCCTGATATTACTAAATTTTTTCTAAGTGATTATGAAAAAAACGATGAAATGAACATGGAATTATTTATTAGATATTTAATACGTGAAAGTTACTTAGATCCTGAAGATGACAAAGAAGAAATAGATCATTTAAATGAAATGTTTGATCAAGATTTTTACAATGTATTAAATGCAGTTCCATTTGGAAGAATTTCTTATGACACTGTTGAAGGTATGTTACAAAAACATATGGGATTATCAATAGATGATATGAAAAATATGGAAGGTGTAATATATTCA
>CAYJEP010000050.1:926-6759 GCA_964369555.1 uncultured Muribaculaceae bacterium
TTTTTACAGTTTTGCTAGTGATTATATGTTTGGATACTTTTTATGTACTTCTGGAAAAATTAACGGTGATATAATAACTTTATATGGAACTAGTAATCTTGCTAGTGAAAATGCTGAAGCTGTTTTAACACTTAAAAAAGTTTCAGATGAATATCATATCCAATCTTATGTATTAGAAAATAAATAATTATATATTAAAACCTAGCTTTTAAATTAGCTAGGTTTTATTTTTTTAAAATCACCGGTTGCAACAGCTTTTAAATTTAAATCAGCTATTACATTATTTTTATATAAATAATATCCTGCAGCGCCTATCATGGCAGCGTTATCAGTACAATAAATAAAATCAGGTATTGTTATATTAATATTTTCTTTTAAACAATTTTCTTCTAAGGAATTTCTAATAGCTTTATTAGCAGCTACCCCACCAGCTACTATTAAATTTTTAATGTCATATTCTTTTAAAGCTTTCATAGTTTTTTTAGTTAATATGTTAACTACTCTATTTTGAAATGAACAAGCTAAATTTTCCTTATTGATTTCTAATCCTTTTTGTTTTTCATTATGAACTAAATTAATAACAGCAGATTTTAAACCACTAAATGAAAAATTATATGAACTATCATTTAAAGGAATTGGTAAATTATAAGTATCTTCACCAATAGAAGCTAACTTATCAACGTTAGGACCTCCTGGATATGGTAAATTTAAAACTCTAGCTACCTTGTCATAACACTCTCCTACTGCATCGTCAACTGTCCCACCAATTTTTAAAAATGTAAAATAATCATCCATTTTAATTATTTCAGTGTGTCCTCCAGAAATTACTAGAGCGATTAAAGGAAATTTCAAATCAGTTACTAAGTTATTTGCAAATATATGACCTATTATATGGTGAACTGGAATTAATGGTTTATTATAAATAAAAGCTAATGTTTTAGCGGCTATTAACCCTACTAATAAAGAACCTATTAATCCAGGACCATATGTTACAGCAATAGCGTCTATATCATTCATAGTTAAACTAGCTTTTAATAATACTTGTTCTAATACTATTGTAATAGATTCTATATGTTTCCTAGAAGCAATTTCCGGAACTACCCCACCATATAGTTTATGAGTATCAATTTGAGTTGAAATAATAGTTCCTAAATCTATTTTTCCATCTTTAATAACACTCATACTAGTTTCATCGCAACTAGATTCAATTGCTAATATATTCATAATTTACCTCCTTAAAATATCGTTTAAAATCTTATGAAATCCTATAAAAAAGTTTTCATTTTTAATTTGTTTGTCTTGATTAATACAATTAGTTAATAAACAGTAACTATATTTGCTATCAAAATCAAAACAAATCCATGAACCTGTAAATCCTTGATGAGCTAAAGCAGTCTTACTTGCTTTAACATAACAATATTCATTCCCTGTATATTTATATAAACCTGCAAAGGTTCTATTACGATCATGACTATCTAAGAAATTATACTTAAATATTTCTTTAATAAATAACTCATCAAAAATTTCATATTTAACTATTTTATCACAATATGTAATAATATCAAAAACATTTGAAAAAATACCTGCTGCTCCTGTTATTGCATTAATTTGACTTTTTAAATCGTGAGGTAAATTAAGATTATTACCGTTACCTAATACCTTATAATTATTAGGATAAATTTTAGTATTATATAAATTATATTTTAAAAATAATAATTCAAAGTTTTCCTTTAAGCTTTTATTAGTAACTTCTTCAATTAAAACTCCTAATAAACAAAATCCAACATCGTTATAACTAGGATTATTTTCTGTTATTATCCCATTTAATAAAATATTTTTAAAATCATTATAATCCACACAATCTTTTAAGTTCTTATTTAGCTTAATGTAATATTGCATTTTTATTAAATCTAAAATGGAAACATTAATCTCACAATTTAAATATTTACTTATATTATCATTTAAATTGATAATTTTTTCTTTATCTAAATTATATAGCAAGTTAAGAGTAAATAACTTAGTAAGAGAAGCAATATCGTAAATTTCGTTTTCATTATAATTATATAAACTAGTATAATCCTTTTTAATTGCAATCGAAATATCATTAATTCCATATTCCTTTAAATCATAATTATTTAAGAAATTAAAAATTGATTTTCTTTCCATTAAATATCCATCTATACCATTGTAGTAATTTTTTCTAGTATTAATAATTTTAAATCCATATTTTTTATACAAAGATATTGCATTTTCATTATTAACATTAACTTCTAATGTAATATTTTTATTTTCATGTATCATTTGTTCTAATAACAAAGAAGCTATTTTTTTACCTCTATATTCTTCTTTAACATAAATATAATTAAGTTCTATACAATCATAGATTAGGTTATAATCAATAAATCCTACTATTTTATTATTTAGTACATATTCATATATATTAGAAAACGGATTAATTGTAATCTTATAATCCGTTAAAGTATTTAATAAATTTATATCAGTTGTTTTTACTATCATATACTTCCTCAGCTTCTGTTTTTTTCAAATAATTAGGAATCAACTCATGAGGATTAATAGGCATATCATCTTCATGTTTATTAATTATTTTAAGTATATTAATATTCTTTGAATTATCAACAATAGGATAATCACCTAATAATTTTAACTCATCAAATAAAATATGTTTATCTAAAACTACAGCTTCTAAATCTTTATAAATAGCTCCAAATACAAATCCTCTTCTCGCATCTATAATAGGCATCGAATAACCTTCTTTTGAAGAAGATAATACTTCTAATTTTGATATTTTTATTAATGGAATATTTAGACAAAATCCCATCATTTTTGCTATTGTAACTCCTACTCTAATCCCTGTAAATGATCCTGGACCATTTACTATAAATATTTTTTTAATATCAGTAGGTTTTAGATTGTTTTTTTTAAATAAATCATCTACTAAAGACATTATTCTAGTAGATAAATCAGTATCATTAGTTTCTTTATGAACATCAACTATATCTTTATTGATAAGCGCTAAAATAATTTCATCACTACAAGTATCTATAAATAATTTCATATAACACTTTCAACTAATTCTTCATATTTTAAACCATGAGGTCTTAGATAAATAACTCTTTTTTCTTCATTTACTATTTTAATTTCAACATCTAATCTTTCTTTTGGTAAAATACTTTTAATAGTATTAGCCCATTCAATTATCACAACACCATTTTTAGTAAAATAATCTTCAATATCAACACCTTCTGTGTTTCCATCTAATCTATATACATCCATGTGGTATAAAGGTAACTCACCTTCATATTCTTTAATAATTGTAAACGTTGGAGACGTAATATCTTCTAATACCCCTAACGCTCTAGCAAATCCCTTAGTAAAAGCTGTTTTTCCAGCGCCAAGTTCCCCGTTTAAACAAATTACCATGTTCTCAAATTTTTCTGATTCCAAATTTTCTGCTAACTCCATCGTAGCTTCTTCATTTAATGCATTAATTTTATATTCCATTTTAATCACCTATTATTATTATATCAAAATATTAATCATAATATCAATATTTACTTTAGTAATATTCTTCAAAGATTTACATTTTTTTTATTACTGTAAATAAAAAGGTTATTTAATATAACCTTCAACTTCTTTTATTGTATCATTAAAATTATTAAAATCAACTGTAAACCATTTAATATCCATTTGATTATTAAACCAAGTATATTGTCTTTTAGCGTACCTTCTACTATTTTGTTTAATCTTTTCTATACAGTTTTCTAATGATTCTAAGTTTTCAAAATAAGGAAATAATTCCTTATAACCAATTGGAGTCATAACTGCTTTAGAATATATTTTATTATCAAATATCATCTTAGCTTCTTCTAACAATCCACTTTCAATCATAATATCAACACGTTTATTAATTCGTTCATATAATAATTGTCTATCACATGTCAATCCCACAAATTTAGTTTCGTATAATAACTTTTCAGTCTTTTCTTTTTCACTAAATAAACTATTATTATTTTCTATATAGTTTAAAGCTCTTACTAATCTTTTTCTATTGTTAACATGTATTCCATGATTAGGATCTAAAACAGTAAGTTTATCATATATCTCTTCATTAGTTAAATCATACTCATTTACTTTTTCTTCATTAAATTTATAATCATATAGTGCGGCTTTTATATATAATCCAGTTCCTCCAACTAAAATAGGAACTTTATTTCTTTTTAATATATTGTCAATTATTTTTCTACAATCATTTTGATACTCAAACACTGTATAATCATTCTCAATTTCTCTAATATCAATTAAATGATGTATTATACCTTCTTTTTCTTCCTCTTTAATTTTAGCTGTTGCTATATCTAAATTTCTATAAACCTGTGTACTATCACAATTAATAATCTCACCGTTATATTTCTTAGCTATCTCAATACTTAATTTTGTTTTTCCAACTGCTGTTGGACCAGTAATTACTATAACCATTTAATCACCTCTTATATTAAAAAAAACCTTAATAGGTTTTATTAATCAAATATGGCGGAGTAGAGAGGATTTGAACCTCCGCGCCAGTTACCCGACCTACATCCTTAGCAGGGACGCCTCTTCAGCCACTTGAGTACTACTCCGTTACATATTTAATTTTACTATATTTAAATTAAGAAAGCAAGTCTTTTTTTAAAAACCTATCGTTTTTTGTGTAGTGTTACAATTGATGTGCAACCATTCTATATAAAAAAAGTGATTCAAGTAGTATAATTGAGTTGTTAAGACAAAAATTACACGAAAGGACTTGAATCACATGAATAGTATATCACAAAACATTAGATACATTCCACATGATTTAAACACAAAATATCATGCAGTTACTGCATATAGAAACGGAAACTCTTCTGCTTACGTCTGCAGAAAATACCACATACATAAATCATCTCTCTCTAGATGGAATAGAAAATTTGATGGAACTAAAGAATCATTAATAGATAAATCACATAAACCATTATCAAAACACCCTAATTCACATACTGATTTAGAACTTAAATGGATTAATGATTTAATTAAAAGGAACCCTAATATAACTTTATGTGAAATTTGGTATAAATTAAGAATTAACAAAGGTTACACGCGCCATATTGGTAGTTTATATAGAGTATTAAGAAAATTGGGTTTCATGAATAAAATCAACATCAAAAACACTTCCAAATATACACCTAAAAAGTACGACACACCTTTAACTATTGGTGAAAAATGGCAGGTTGATGTGAAATATGTCCCCAAAGAATGTAAAAGTAATAATCTTCCTTTTGATTTGAGATTTTATCAATATACTTGTATCGATGAAGCTTCTCGTGAAAGATTTATATATCATTATACTGAACACACTCCTACAAACACTGTAGATTTTATAAAAAGATGTATTCTATATTATGGTTACAAACCAGATGAAGTTCAAACAGATAATGGGACGGAATTTACTTGGAATCAAGAAAAGATGAAAAAAACACACCCTCTACAAGAATTTTGTATAAATGAAAACATATACCATCATAGAATCAGACCTAGAACTCCTAGGCATAATGGTAAAGTTGAAAGAAGCCATAGAAATGATAATGAAAGATTTTATAGTTATTTAAAGTTTTATTCTCTTGAAGATTTAAGATATCAAGCTAAACTATATTTAAAAAGATCAAATAATATACCAATGGCTGTTTTAAGTTATAAAACACCAATTGAATTTAGAAATGAACAATTAAAAAAATTAACTCAATAATCATGAATTAATTTTTTATAAATTTGGTTGCACATCATTTACAAATGTACA
>CAYJEP010000051.1:0-4312 GCA_964369555.1 uncultured Muribaculaceae bacterium
TAGTACGCACTGCAATCCTATATTAAGCACTCTAGGAAATTTCTTCACCAACTGTTTATTATTAATTCTCTTTTGCAACAATAGTTTCAAGGTACAATATAATTATAATGTTAGCTATCCACTATAATTATTAAATACCGTATCCCCTATTCTCACTCAAGACAAGCTACACTACCCATAACTTTCGCCACGTAGTAGGTTTAATCCTAAATCGTCATAAATCCATCAACTATTCGTGTATAGGTTTATAACATATTTAGGTCTCAACAAGTAAAAGGGTCAGTAGTCACATGCCATTGTGGCCGCCCTAATACTCTTTCTCCCAGCATCCACCCTGTTTTGGGCAAACAAAGCAAACACAAGAAGCTTCACAGATATGCTCTATTAATGGTGGTTTAATCCCATCTTCATAATAAACTCAATTGACTAGAATAATGTGCCAATGAATAAATTATAGCATAATTTGAAAATTCAGTCAAATTCATATACTCATATTAACTATATTAACTAATTATGAAATTTTTCCATATATTCATCATATGACATATATTTATCCCTATATGATCCATCTTCTTTAATTTCAATTAATCTATTACAAGTTGTATCAATTAACTGTTGATCAAAAGTTGCCATTATAAAAGAAGAGTTAAATTTTTCTAATCCATTATTTAAAGAAGTAATCGATTCAATATCTAAATGGTTAGTAGGTTCGTCTAATAATAAGAAATTTGGTTTTTCTAACATTATTTTAGATAAAATACATCTAACTTTTTCCCCACCAGATAAAACAGAAACTTGTTTTAAAGAATCGTCTCCAGAAAATAACATTCTTCCTAAAAAACCTCTAACAAACGATTCGTCTTTATTATCACTATAATTCCTTAGCCATTCAATCATATTTTCACCGGCTTCAAAATAATGTTCATGATTTTTAGAAAAATAAGACATTTTAGTATTACTACCAAATTTAATAGTACCAGAATCAGGTTCTAATTCACCTGCAATAATTTTAAATAAAATAGTTTTAGCAATTTCATTTTGACCAATTAAAGCAATTTTATCATCCTTGTTAACATTTAAACTAAAGTTTTTAAGTATAACTTTACCATCAACTTCATAATTAATATTACTTAAAGTTAAAATTTCATGACCTAAAGCTTTATCAAAATCAAAACTAACAAAAGGATATTTTCTTGTACTAGGTTTAATATCATCTAAAACAATTTTTTCTAATGATTTTTTTCTTGAAGTAGCTTGCTTAGATTTAGATGCATTAGCAGAAAACCTTGCAATAAAGTCTTGTAATTCTTTAATCTTATCTTCTTTTCGTTTATTCGAATCTCTCATTTGTTTTTGAATTAACTCCGATGATTCATACCAAAAATCATAATTACCTACAAATAAAGTTATTTTACCATAATCAATATCTACTGTATGAGTACAAACTTTATTTAAAAAATGTCTATCATGCGAAACTACTATAACAGTATTTTTAAAATCTATTAAGAATTCTTCTAACCAATGTTTTGATTCCATATCAAGACCATTAGTAGGTTCATCTAAAAGTAAAATATCAGGTTCTCCAAATAAAGCTTGCGCTAATAAAATTTTAACCTTATCACTATCTTTTAAATCCTTCATAAGAGAATAATGAATATCTGCAGTTATTCCTAAACCAGACAATAAAATAGCCGCATCACTTTCAGCTTGCCATCCGTTCATTTCAGCAAATAAACTTTCTAATTCTCCAGCTTTAATACCATCTTCTTCTGTAAAATCCTCTTTTAAGTAAATAGCATCTTTCTCTTTCATTATTTCATATAATTTTGTGTTTCCCATTATTACAGTTTCTAAAACATTATATTCATCATATAAATGGTGATTTTGTCTTAACACACTAATTCTATCTGTTTTTCCTATTATGATATCGCCTTTTGTAGTTTCAATATCTTTACTAAGTAATTTTAAAAACGTTGATTTCCCTGCTCCATTAGCACCTATTAACCCATAACAATTATTATCATTAAATTCTAGATTAACATTTTCAAACAAAGTTTTTGTTCCAAAAGTTAATCCAACATTACTCACTTTTAACATAAATGACCTCCAAACTATATAATTTTATCATACTTTTCTTTATTTTTAAACATCTATTAAAAAAAACTAATAAATTAGTCTTCTTTTTTTAAAATTAAAGTAATATCTGCTAATGGTTCGTTACAGCTTATACTTTGACTTTCGACAATTCCATTACCAATGATTTCATATTTAATGTCTAATAAATCAAGTAAAGCAATGGCTTCTATTTTTGAATACCCTACAAAATCAGGCGTGGTTATATTACCATTAGTTTTTAATATTATTTTATCATTAGTTAATACTCTTACTTCAGCTAATGGGTACTGGTCTATAACTTTATCACCATCACCTAGTACTATTACATCTAATCCTAATTCTTCTAACTCTTCTACTACAATATTAGTTTCTTCATTTTTATAATTTTCTAATACTACCTCATTATAACTATCAATGTTAGAATCATTTTCTATAATACCTAAATATTTTGCTATCGATTCTAATGTAGGCTGAACCATAGAACTAATAGCTCTACTACTAGCAACATTCGGTTCCTTAATTGAAGCAAAAATTATAACTTCAGGATCTTCATATGGGAACATTCCTGCAAATGAATATACATTATTATATTTAGTATATCCACCGTGTTCCTCACTGTAATATTGTCCAGTTCCTGTTTTTCCTATTACATCCAATCCATCAACTTGATAAGCTGAACCGGTTGTTTTACTAGGATCGTTATTGACTGTTTGATACATTAAATCACGAAGATAACTAGCTGTCTCTTCTGAAATAATATTTTCCACCTTTTCAACATTGCTTTGATAGACAATTTCACCGTTAGATACTATCTTATCAATTATATTTGGTTTGATCATATCTCCATTATTAGCTATCATTGTTAGTGCTTGTAAATGTTGGATAGGAGTTGTAGAAATACCTTGTCCAAAAGCTGCAGATGAAGCTTCATATAAATAGGTAAAATCTATATCACCAGTCATTTCTCTAGGTAGATCAATTCCGGTAGTTGTACCAAAACCATATTCTTTAAAGCATTCTTTTAACTCTTCTGTTGTTATAAATTCTTGTAACATATAACTAACACCAACATTACTTGACAAAGGAAATCCTTGGTCATATGTTAGTTCTCCCCACCCATAATCATTCCAATCATATATTTTTTCGCCATCTATCTCAATCACACCAGATAAAAATTTGTTATCACCTTTATAAGTCCCTTTTTCTAAAGCACACATATAAGTATATGTTTTCATAACACTACCTGGTTCATAAACAAAAGAAGTTAATGGATTTTCATAGTTTTCTATCGTATTTAAATCATTAGGATTAAAAGAAGGAGATGATGCACTTCCTAATATATCTCCTGTTTTAGCATCCATTACTGTATAAGTAATCCATTCCGGTTCATATAATTTTTCAGTATCTGTAATAGCTGTTTCTATCATCCTTTGGATAGTAGAATCAAGTGTTAAATGGATTTCATCCCCTGCAATTGCATCTATTTTTTCTTCTTCTGTATCTGGGATTTTATAACCATATCTATCTGCTTGATAACTTAAATATCCATTTATCCCTCTTAAAATATCATCATAATAAGATTCAATACCTAATTCACCATATATTTTTTCTTCTAAGCTAGTAATAACTTTTTCATCAGTAATAACTACATTACAAAATCCTATATATATATCATCTTGATAAATTTGTATAACAGATGTCCCCTCTTTTTTAGCTTCTAAAACATGATTATCAATAAATATATTATCATTAGTAGCCTTAAATGTAATATTTTCGCCACTAAATAAAGGTTTTAATAATTCATACAAATTATATTCATTATCTACTGTAAAAGTAATTGAATTTTGAGTTTTAGCATATCCGATATTATATGAAGCAAAATCACCATTAGGATAATACCTTTTATAACTTTCTTCAAACTCAATACCTGGTAAATTTAAATTTTCTAATTCTGTTTTTTCACTTTCAGTTATATTATTACCATATACTCCTAAATAAGTTTGATATTGATAATTATCTGGATTTAAAAGATTTAAATAATAATCATAACTTCCACCTAATACATCAACTAAACTTTTAGCAGTTAGTTCCTTATCTCCTATATGAAATAGTTCTTTAGAAGAACCTGTCCTACTTTCATCAAGATAAGCTATGACACGATAAGAAGTTACATCAAGCGCTAAGATATTGCTAGATG
>CAYJEP010000051.1:4322-6721 GCA_964369555.1 uncultured Muribaculaceae bacterium
ATAAACATTTCTATTAGCAGCGAATTCTTCCATATTGATACCATATACATTAGGAAATAAAGCAATATATACATATTGGACATATAAAACAATTATTAAAACTAAAAAAGCGAAAAATAAATTCCTCGGCACCTTCTTTTTCACTTTTTTCATACTTACACTCTCCTTAGTCGACTATGATAACATTACTATTATTATACGCTAGTCCAAGTTCTTTTACAACCTTTTCAACATTATCAAAACTGATAAGTTCTTGAACTTGCATTGTTAAACTTTCAACTGTTTTACTTTCAGAAGAGATTTCATATCTTAATTTTTCATTTTCCATTTGTTGATTTCCGATTCCTGCTCCAATAAAGACTTTTACTAAAATCGTTAATAAAAACGAAGATACACCGAAAAAGTATAGAATTTTTTCACCCTTAGTCAACCTCTTTTTTTTCATATTATCTTACCCTTTCAATTATTCTTAACATTGCACTTCTACTTCTTTTATTATTATTTATTTCTTCTTTAGTTGGTTTAAAATTATCTATTAGTTTATATTTAGGCATATATTCTAAAGGTATTATAGGTAAATCTTTAAATATATCTTCTACTTTACTTACTTCTTTAAAAATATTTTTACACAATCTATCTTCTAAAGAATGAAATGTTATTACACATATTCTTCCATTTATATCAATTAATTCCAGTGAATCTTTAATACTCTTTTCAAATACACCTAATTCATCATTAACTTCAATTCTAATAGCTTGAAATGTTTTTCTAGCTGGATGTTTGTCCTTTTTATAACTAAAAGGAACATTTTCTTTAATTACTTCAGTTAATTCCAAAGTTGTATTGATAGGTCTTTTTTTAATTATTCCTTTAGCAATACTATACGCATATTTTTCCTCACCATATTTATTTAAAATATTAGTAAGATCTTTAAGTTCATAATTATTAACCACTTCATAAGCAGATAATTTATTATCCTTATCCATTCGCATATCAAGTAATGCATCATTGTGAAATGAAAACCCGCGTTCCTTAACATCAAGTTGCGGACTTGAAACTCCTAAATCATAAAGAATTGCATCAACTTTATGAATATTTCTTTTAGCTAACTCTTCTTTTATATTTGAAAAATTACTTTTAATAATTTCATAATTACTTCCTACACTATTTAATTTTTCTCTAGCAATTTTAATTGCTTCTTCATCTTGATCAAAACAATATAAAAAACCTTTTTTTACAATCTTTAATATTTCACTACTGTGACCTGCATACCCTAAAGTACAATCAACCACAATACTATCTTCTTTTAAATTTAAATTATTTATACTTTCTTCTAATAAAACACTTATATGCATATCTCACCATTTGAAAATAACTTGTCTGCAATTTCATCAATTACTTGCTCGTTAGTTTTAATAAACTCTTCGAATTTTGATTTGCTCCATATTTCCAATCTTTCATTAACTCCTATTATAATACAATCTTTTTTTAAATCAGCATAATTAATTAAGGAGTTATTGATATTAACTCGTCCTTGTTTATCTAAAGAACACATAATAGCGCCTGATAAGAAAAACCTTAAATAATTTCTAGCATCTTTTGTGTTTGGTAAACTTTTATATTTACTTGTAATAACATTAAATTCATTTTTAGAATACACAAATAAACACCCATCTAAACCTTTAGTAATAATAAACTCATTACCTAATTCATATCGAAATTTAGAAGGTATTATAATTCTTCCTTTTAAATCAATTGTGTGTTGATATTCTCCCATGAACATAAAATCACCACTCTTTACCACTTACTACCACTATTATATATTATTTGGTAGAAAAAATCAAGAAAAAAACCTATAAAATAAGGCTTTTTACGTTATATTTACTACTCAATATCTTTCCTTTACTTTTTGTTCACTTACAAAGGATGCTTTCTTAATAATATTTTTTCCAAACTTCATTTTAAGTTCGTCGATAGTTTTATCAATATCTTCTTCTTTAAATTCTTCAAATAGTGATATTTGGTGAAACTTTTTATCTGTTAGTTTATCTAATCTCACTCCAATTAATCGTACATGTTCTATTTCCATTTCATCTAATATTTGACATGAAATCTTATAAATATCCATATCCCCATTAACTGGATTTAGTATTTTTTTTTGATGAGTCTTCCTTTTAAAAAATTCATCTTTTATAATAACACAAATAGTTTGTGCGTATTTATTTTCTTTTCTTAACCTAATCCCCACCATTTCAGATAATTTCAACATATATTTTTTAAGTAATACTTTGTCGTTAGTACTTTTTTCTAATGTGGTTTCGTGGCTAATTGAATCTAGTTCCCTTTCTAATACGAGTAAAGAATCATCTATTCCATTTACAATATTTTTTAGTGTTTGA
>CAYJEP010000052.1:0-6561 GCA_964369555.1 uncultured Muribaculaceae bacterium
ACATTAAAAAATCGATAGTTGTAATTTTTGAGATTTTTGGTATAATGATAATGGTGAGAAAATGAAAAATAAAAATGCAATTTTAGGGTTAAGTACATTTGTTTATTATTATCTATTCAGCATGCTTAGTACTTTACCAATTTATCTAATAGGAGTAAATTATAGTGATTTAGATATTAATATTAAAATCATTTATTTAATTATTGTTGAGATACTATTTATAATAAGTTTATTTTATATTAACAAAGATTTGATTACTCAATTTAAAGAGTTTATTAAAAATTTTAAGACATTAATTAAAGAATATTTTAAATATTGGCCTATGGCTTTTGGATTAATGATAATAGCTAATCTAACATTGTTATTAATAATGCCTGATAATACAGCTAATAACCAAGAAGCAATAAATAAAATGATGACTACAGTTCCTGTATATATAATAATATCAGCAGTTATTTTTGCTCCTATTGTTGAAGAAATAGTTTTTAGATTAGCGTTTAGAAAAATATTTAAAAATGATACAATATTCATATTATTGTCTGGTATTATTTTTGGGGCATTTCACGTTGTTGGATCTTTAGATAGTTTAATGGATTTATTGTTTATAATTCCTTATTCTATTCCAGGATTAGTATTTGCCTATACTTTAGTTAAATCAAAGAATGTCTATGTTCCAATGACATTACATTTTTTCCATAATGGATTCACTATGTTATTACAAGTGATATTACTATCATTTTTATGAAAAAGTTACTGATTACTGCCGGAATTATTGTTTTATGTTTTTCTTTAATATTTTTATATGCTACATTTATAGAGCCAAAATTGTTTACAATTAATGAATATAAAATTGAAAACGAAAAAATCAGCAATAATCATGGATTAAAAATTGTTCATTTTTCTGATATTCATTACGGAACAAGTATTAAAGAAAGTGAATTAAAATCTATTGTAAATGATATAAATGAGACTGAACCAGATATAATCTTTTTCACTGGTGATTTAATAGATGAAGGAAAAGATTATGATGAAGACATAATTATTTCCGTACTCTCAACATTAGAAGCACCTTTAGGAAAATATTTCATCACAGGAAATCATGATGTACATGAGAACATTAATGATATTTTGCTTAAAAGTGGATTTAATAATCTAAATAATGATTATAAAATTTTATATCACGAAGAAGCTTTTGTAATTTCTGGAATTAGTTCTTACTTAACTGATAACACTGAATTATCAACTAAAGTTCATAGTTATAATCAGGAATATGAAAATATAAATAACCTTTATTCAATACTACTAGTTCATGAACCAGATATAATTAATAATCTTAATATGGATAATTACGATTTAATTTTAGCTGGTCATTCACACGGTGGCCAAGTTAGACTGCCTTTCATAGGTGAGTTGTACACTAAAGAAGGAGCAGAAACATACTATGAAGAATACTACAAAATAAATGAGACTGATTTATATGTTAGCAATGGTTTAGGAAATTCTGTTTTAAGCATTAGATTATTTAATAGGCCATCATTTAATTTATATAGAATAACAAAATAAGATCAATTAAGATCTTATTTTTTTGTAATATATTCATATTTTACTATTAACTCATATTCATTACTATCATATATTTCTTGTAAAGTGTATCCAGTTAATTCTTCAAATTCTGAAGCTTCAACATATTCATCTATTTTATTAAATGAATATAAGTCATACTTAACTCTATATCTAGTTCTAACTTCGATTTCTTCTATTCTATAATCTTCATTTGAAGAATTTACACTACTTTCTTCTTTCCAAGACGAATATGAAGAAATAGATGTCAAGTCAGTATCTTTATATGGATAGGTACTAGTAGCTTCTGACATATAGCTGCTATATACCCTTTTCGTATTATTGTACCATTTCCACATAGTGTCTTGATAACTATAAACAGTTGCTCTGTCATCATCTCTTTCAGTGTATTTATCATTTGGTTGTGTTGGATAATAGGCACCATCATTGTAATATATTTTATTGCCATCTTCTTCATAATACCATCTATATCCAGTTTTTGTATCAATATCTCTATAATCATACTCTTCTGGATAATCTAATGACCACTCAGACCATTCAGTTTCGACAGCTGTAGAGGTATCCTTATTTTGATATCCTGATGGTTGTACTGAAGAAAGAGCAGAATAAGATACATTGTTTTTATAAAATTTCCATTTTAAATCTTGATAACGGTAGTAGTTTTTATCTTCAGGAACAATCTGAATATTTTTAGCATCTTCACTTATATCATCTAATCTATTATCTTCATGCGATTCAAATGGATCATTTTCTAATTGTTCAGGTGTATAATATTTAGTCCATGAAGTATAATTAGTTTGTTTTTCAACATAATTATAACTAATAATAACATCAACTATAGGTGCATTTGAAATACTGTTTTTTGGGTTTGACCAGTCACCATATCTAGTTTCAGTAGTACAAAAATCACAGTTTGTTAAATTAGGTGTTGTTATATAAGTATCACCGACTTTAGTGATTTTCACTTCCCCACCACATATACTATCATTAACTAAAACATCATCTAGTCCATCTTCATAAAGTTGGTCAAGGCTAATTGTAACACTTGGATTAACTACATTTAAAATAATTTTTTCTTCACCAATATATTCAATAGCTTTCTCACCAATCAACTCTTCTATAGACGTGCAAGTATTTCCTTTATTAGCTATGTTAACTAATACCATTACTATTATAATAATGACTATTAAACCTATTACTCCCATTATTAAAAATAAAAAATTTTTAGGTTTTATTTGTCTTTCTACTAGTCTTTCTTGTTCTTCATATGTATATTGTTGCATTTAATCAACTCCTGCTATTATTTTATCATAAAAATAGTTAAATATAAATATCAATATCAATTATATATTTGTTTTTTTTATTTATTTTAAAATCATTGATTCTAAACTTTCCGTGTTTACTCATTGATACTATGTCTCCTATTTTTAACTCTTTCACACCGTTTTTAAGCACAATTGAGTTAACTATTAAATCACTATTGATTATTTTCTTTGAAGCTTCTTTTCGACTTAGATTATAAAGTTTGGATATGATATTGTCTGCTCTTAAAGATGAACAACTGATACTCTTATTAATGTATTTCTTTTCAATCTCTATCTCTTCAATTTCCACTACTTCTACTTCAATATTTCCAACAATAAATAAATTGTTAATATAATAATCTTTGATATTATTGAAAGTGTAGAAATATCCACAGTCATCAGATACTATAACATCACCAATTTGATTTATAGCTATACCCATATTATAAATTGCACCCATATAATCTTTATGTAAAAGTTTGTTCTTAACTTTAGGTATTACCTTCAACATAACCACATCTAAATTTTCTAGATAAATAATTTTTCTATCTAGATTCTCATTATAAACATTATATTTCATATTTAATTTATTTAATATCGATTTTAATAAATTGTATTGATACATATCCAAAAAATAACTATTGCTATTCTTTTTTAACTTAGCCATAGTATTCTTTATTAAAAGTTTATCTTCTTTGTTATATTTTTTTAAAAGTTCTTCCATATTTTCCTCTATTTAATTAGTATATTTATTAATATATACACTTAACTGTTTGTTTTGATATCCTTAATATTCTGATATATTTTAATCATATTTTTAATTATATTTATACTTAATACACCTGCAAATAATAAAAGCATCATTAAAGCATTTAAATCAGATGTTCTAGTCGATAAATATATAACATATATTGCAAGGACTAAAGACAATGTAGTAATTATAGTTAATTTTGTTGTTATTATTTTTAATTCGTTTTTATTTACTAATGTATCAAAATTTTTTGATACTTTTTTATAACTGTTACTAGTACTATATAGCAAAATAACAGCTAATATTGATAGTATTACTGTAATTCCGCCTGAGGAGAATTCTGCAATAGATAATAAAAGACCTACAAAAGATAAGATTAAAGTCAAACTAATTATTGTTTTCATATTTATTTTAAATTTCATATTAATACCCCTTCATATTTTAATTATTTAATTTTTCTAAAACACATACGGTTTCAACATGATGTGTATTAGGAAACATATCAACAGGTGTTATTTCAGTAATTTTATAATTTATTTGCAATTCCTTTAAATCCCTGCCTAGTGTCATTGGATCACATGATACATAAATAATCTTTTCTGCATCACTAGTTACTAGCCATTTTGTAGTAATTTTGTCTAACCCTGCTCTAGGCGGATCAATTATAATAATGTTTGGTTTTTTCTTTATTTGATTTACCATTTTAGATACATCGGATAATACTAGTTTCATATTTTTTAATTTATTAATTTTTAGATTTACTTTGGCGTCTTTAATACTACGCTCACTTATTTCAATACCTATAACTTCTTTACAACTGTCCGCTAAATAAATACCAATAGTACCACTCCCACAATATAAGTCATAAATAGTTTCATTGCCTTTTAAGTTACAATACTCTTTAACTTTATCATATAGGATTTTCATACACTCAAAGTTTACTTGAAAAAAAGCATTTGGCGATATAACATATTTTACATGCCCAATATTTTTAGTTAATAACTTTAATCCTTCCACATATCTAGAATTAGAATATAAACAAGTTGTAGGTATATTTATAGGTTTCCTGTTTTTAGAAATAAAATTTGTTAAAGTCTGCCCATTAGATTCTTTAATAATAATATCACTAGTTGATCCTAAATCAATATTGTGTATCTTATTAATAATATCATTGATAGAATTATCCACAAGTAAACATTCATCAATCGGCACTAACTCACTACTTTTTTTACGATAAAGTCCAACTTTATTATTAATGGCTTTAAGAGTGATTTTATTTCTATAATTATATTGCTTATCATAGAGTACATCTTTAACATTGGTTTCAACGCCAAATTTTTCCATAATTTCTATAAGCTTATTTTTTTTAAACTTTAATTGATCTTCATAATTTAAATGCATTAAATCACAACCACCACAAATACCATAATATTTACACAGTGGTTGATTCCTATTTGAACTTTTTTTGATATATTCTGTAACTACTGCTTCTTTATAACCTTTCTTTTCACTAATAATTTTAATATTTACTTCCTCATCTGGTAAGGCATTTTCAACAAAAATAGGAACGCCATTATCTCTTATTATTCCTCGACCTTTATGATCTAATTTTTCTACTACATATCCATTCATCATACTATTATTATACATTAAAAGAGATGAATAATCATCTCTTATTAAAAAAATTTAATATCTTTTTGATATAACTCTTGATATAATCCAAAATTTTGTCCATTAAAGCTGCAAATACAGGTTTAACTAATTCCTCTATATCATCACTATCTACAGTATTGTCTACATTTTCATCGTCTAAAAACTCATCATCAGTTTGATTCTCTGAATTTTCAACTGAATCACTATCTTCACTAACTAAATTGTCATCTTCCACTTCTGGAACTGTAGGTATATCACTTGGCTCTTCTTCTATAATAACGTCAAAATTATTTAAACCATTAGATTTTATTATATTCTCGTAGTTTATAAAAGCATAATTTAAATCTACATTACCTTTTATTCCAGAAACACTTCCAGTACTAGAGTATTGCCACATTCCACAACTAATAGTAGGTTTACTTTCACTCCATTGAGCTACCCATTTATCATACTCAGATAGATCAGATAAATTCATATAATTATTAAACCAGTTAGTGGAAGCATAAATACCAACATAATATCCAGCTTCTTCAACAATCTGACAAAAAGTTTTAATAATCTCTGTCAAAAGATTTTTTCCAATCATAGCCTGATTAACAGGTGCATTATTTGTATTTTTCACATCATGGTTATCTTCAATATCATAATAAACAGGATATTCTAATTCCTTATCCTGAATTAAACTTAATACAAATAAAGCTTCCTCTTTAGCTTCTTCTATAGTAGTCGCACAAGAATAATAATAAACACCTACTGGTAAATCAACTGCTTTACACATCATATAGTTATTTTCAAACTGATTATCGATTTTTTTACCTTTAGTTTTTCCATAGCTAGTAAATCCACAACGTAAAATAGCAAAATTCACATCATCCTTAACTATATTTTTATAGTTATCTAGTGATAATGTTCCTTGCCATGTGGAAATATCTATTCCCTTTACACTCATAATTACCTCCTTCATTACATTTTATGAAGAAAAATAAATAATAGTAAATGAAAGCGCATAAAAAAAATACTATTTCTAGTATTTTTAGACAAAAAAAAAATTAGCAGCTTGCTATTTTCGCTTACACTATTTTCGCCGTTAAAGAGCTTAACTTCTGTGTTCGGGATGGGAACAGGTGTATCCTCTTTGCCATAGTCACTAATTTAGAGAAATAATTCTCTGAAAACATGGTAATTGTTTTGCGTTTTATCTAATTTTATTCAAATTAAAGATGATTAAATCCTCGTTCTATTAGTATTAGTCAGCTCAACGTGTTGCCACGC
>CAYJEP010000053.1:0-4335 GCA_964369555.1 uncultured Muribaculaceae bacterium
ATTTAGTTTTAAAACCAGTGCAATGTCCACATCATACACAAATTTACGCTTCTAAGATTAGAAGTTATAAAGATTTACCTATTAGATATATGGAATCAGATAAGCAATATAGAGCTGAATTACAAGGAGCTGTATCTGGAATGAGTAGGGTATATGCTATTACAGTAGAAGATGGTCATTCATTCTGTAGAAGAGATCAAGTGAAACAAGAAGTTATTAATATGTGTAATATTATAAAAGAAGTATATACTAGTGTTGATTTATATGGTACTGGATGGGTTTCTTTATCTGTAAGAGATCCAAAAGATTTTAGTAAATATATTGGAACAGAAGAAGATTGGGATATTTGTGAACAGATGTTACAAGAAGTTTCAGATGAGCTTGGACTTAATGCAATTAGATGTGAAGGTGAAGCAGCTTTATATGGACCAAAACTTGATTTCATGTTTAAAGATGCTATGGGTAGAGAAATTCAAATACCAACTGTTCAAGTTGATTTTGCTACACCTAAAAGATTTGATTTAACATATATAAATGAAAGTGGAGAAAAAGAAACTCCTGTCATGGTTCATAGAGCTATATTAGGTTCATATGAAAGATTTTTTGTTTTAATGATTGAAAACTTTAAAGGTGCATTCCCAGTTTGGTTATCACCAGTACAAGTAAATATTTTACCAATAAATAATAAATATCATTTAGAGTATGCTAATAAATTAAAAGATATTTTATTAGATAGTGATATTAGAGTTGAAATCGATAGTAGAGAAGAAACATTTAACTACAGATTAAGACAAAGTAATTTAATGAAAAATCCTATTTCATTAATTATTGGTCAAAATGAAGTTGATAATGAATTAGTTAGTTATAGATTATTAGGTAGTGAGGAAACTACTACTATGACTGTTACAGAATTCATAACTTTTGTAAAAGAAAAGATTAAAGAAAAGAACTAGTTTCTATAGGAGTTAAGTAAGTTGAAAAGATTTGAAATAATTTATAAGCAAGGTACTTTAGATGTAATAGAAATTTTAGTTGATAAAGAAACTGGAGTTAATTATTTATATCGTGCTGCTGGTTATAGTGGTGGAATGACTCCTTTATTAGATGAAAAAGGAAATCCTGTTATAACAAAACAATACAAAAATAACTAGTGAAATTAATCACTAGTTTTATTTTGTAAATCTTTGTAGAATATTACTTATTGATAGTATTTAAATATTGTTTTAATTGTTCTTTAATATCTTCTCTATCTAAAGCAAATTCTATATTAGCTTTAATATAGCCAAATTGATTCCCAATGTCAAAGTATTGTCCAACGAATTTACAAGCATAAAAATCTTGTTTATTCATTAAATTCAACATCGCATCTGTAAATTGATACTCTCCACCTTTACCAGTAGATAAGTTATCTAATTCATCGAATATTTCAGGTTTAACAATGTATCTACCTAATCCTGCAAAATTACTTGGAGCTTCTTCTAATGAAGGTTTTTCAATAATAGTTTTAATTTTATCTTCTTTTTCAAATTCGATAATACCATATTTATGAACATCTTCATTTTTAACCTCTTGAACTCCTATAACATTACAATCATTTTTTTCGTATACATCAATTAATTGTTTTAAAACAGGTGTTTCATATTTCATTAAATCATCCCCATATAAAACAGCAAATGGTTCATCATTAATAAATGATTTAGCTAGTTTAATAGCGTGACCTGATCCTAATGGTTCACCTTGTCTAATATAAAATACCTGAACTAATTTAGAAATATTTTGAACTAATTCTAATTCTTTTAGTTTGTTATTTTTTTCTAATCTTTTTTCTAGTTCAAAGCTTTGATCGAAATGATCTTCAACATTTCTTTTATATGGACTAGTAATTAATAGTATTTGCTCAATCCCACTTTCTACACATTCTTCAATGATATGTTGTAAAGTTGGCTTATCTATTATCGGTAACATTTCTTTAGGAACTGATTTCGTTACCGGTAAAAATCTAGTTCCCATCCCAGCTACTGGAATGACTGCTTTTTTAATTTTTTTCATATATACTCTCCCTAATTAATTATACCATAAATAGTAGAGTTGTGCTATAATATTTATAGGAGGATCAGTATGTACGATATAATAATAATAGGAGCAGGAACTGCTGGATTATCTAGTGCGATTTATGCTTTAAGAGCAGGAAAAAAAGTTTTAGTTTTAGAAGGAAAAGTTCATGGAGGACAAATTATTAATAGTCATGAAGTTGAAAATTATCCAGGTATTCATAGTATTAATGGTGTTGATTATGCTAATAACTTATTAGAACACGCTAAAAAGTTTAATTTAGAAATTAAATATGAAAATGTTTTAGAAGTTTTAAATGATAGAGTTAAAACTAGTAATAATGAATATTTATATAAAGCTTTAATTATCGCATCAGGAACAGTTAATAGAAAATTGGGATTGGATAATGAAGAAAAGTTAACTGGTAAAGGTGTTAGTTATTGTGGATTTTGTGATGGTAATTTTTATAAAGATAAAACAGTAGCTATTATAGGCGGTGGGAATACTGCTTTAGAAGATGCTAATTACTTATCTAAAATGTGTAAAAAAGTTTATTTAATAAATAGAAGCGAAAAATTTAAAGCAGAAAAATCTTTAATAGATTCATTAAGTGATAATGTAGAAATTTTAATTAATAGTGGAGTATCAAAACTAATTGGTGAAAATTATTTGGAAGCCATTATAGTTAATGAACAAGAAATCAAAGTTGATGGATTATTTATAGCTATTGGACAAGTACCTGATACTAATATTTATAAAGAATTAGTAGAGTTAGATAAGTATGGATATATAGTTGCTAGTGAAAATTGCAAAACTAATGTTGAAAACATTTTTGTAGCAGGAGATGTTAGAACTAAGGATATTAGACAGTTAATTACTGCTGCTTCAGATGGTGCGGTAGCAGCAATTAACGCTAATAATTATTTAAATCTAAAAAAATTGTAAAAAAGACTTGTAAAAGACAAAATAATATTGTATAATTTATTTGTGTCTTGTCTCCGTAGCTCAGCAGGATAGAGCAATGCCCTTCTAAGGCAGCGGTCAGGAGTTCGAATCTCTTCGGGGACACCATTATAAAATTAAGCGGATTTATCCGTTTTTTTTGTATATTAATTTTAATATTATTCATAATATAAATGGTGATAGAATGGAAAATTTTGAATTAATAAAACATATTCATGAAGATGCAGCTATGGGTGAATATGCAACTAAAAGATTATTAGATGAATTAAAAAGTAAAGATAACAAGATAAAATCTATATTGGAAGATATTTATAAAGAATACTTACAATATAAAGAAAAAAGTGAGAAGTTATTAGATAAAAAAGATATCGAATATAAAAGAATTGATCTAATGGCAAAAATGGGAACTTATTTTGGTATTAAAAAAGAAATTATTGATGATAACAGTGATTCTAGTATAGCTTCAATGATGATACAAGGTTTATCAATGGGAAGTATTGAAATTTCTAAAAAACTAAAAGCTTATGAAGAGTGTACAGATAAAAAATATTTAAAATTAGTTAAAGAATTTATAGAGTTTCAAGAAGAATATATAGAAAAAATGAAATCATATTTATAATATGTTTTTTTTGTGAAGTTAATTGACTTAGAGATTTAAAATTGATATTATTTAAAATAGGAGATGATAAAATGAGAATAGTACAATATGGATGTGGGAAAATGTCTAATTATACTACTAAATTTGCTTTAGAAAAAGGTTATGAAGTAGTAGGAGCAATTGATATTAATGAAGATATAGTTGGTAAAACTTTAAACGAAGTAACTGGAGTAAATAGCGATGTTATAATAACTAGTGCGAAAGAAGCTAGAAATTTATTAATAGATTTAAAACCTGATATATGCATTGTTACAACAATGAGTTTATTAAATGATTTAGAAGAACCTTTAATGCTTTGTGCTGAACTAGGGATAAATGCTATTACAATTTGTGAAGAAGCATTTTATGCATATAATTCAAATCCTAATTTAGCAAATAAAATAAATGAATTAGCTTTAAAAAACAACTGTACAATAACAGGTACTGGTTATCAAGATGCTTTCTGGGGTAATCTAATAACTACTTTAATGGGCGCAACTGGTAAAGTTGTTAAAGTTAAAGGAAGTAGTTCTTATAATGTTGAGGATTATGGTATTGCTTTAGCTAAAGGTCATGGTGCTGGACTTACTAAAGAAGAATTTGAAAAAGAAATAGCTAGTGTTGATAATATTAGTGAAGAAGAAAGAAATGAATTAATTAATAATGGGACATTTTTACCTAGT
>CAYJEP010000053.1:4345-6512 GCA_964369555.1 uncultured Muribaculaceae bacterium
AATGGTTGGTTTTGTGATAAACTAAATTTAACAGTTGAATCACAAACTCAAAAATGTGTTCCAACTTTTCATACTGAAGATATTCATTCTAAAACTTTAGGTATAGATATTAAAAAAGGTGATTGTACGGGTATGAGAGCAGTTGTTACAACAACTACTAAAGAGGGAATTACTTTTGAAACTGAATGTATTGGTAAGGTTTATTCTGAAACTGAATTTGATTCAAATAACTGGACAGTAGAAGGAGAACCAACTACTAGTATAACAGTAGAAAGACCTAATACTGTTGAGTTAACATGTGGAACAGTAGTAAATAGATTAGAAGATGTATTAAATGCTGATGCTGGATATGTTCCAACTTCAAAATTTGGTGAAATGAGTTATAAGATATAGTTAATGCTATATCTTTTTAAAATAAAAAAACGGTTTCCTATTATTTATTTGTCAAATTAATCTTTAGTTAAAATATTGCTTTATTTTTATATTTTGTTATGTTAAAATTGTATAAGATAGGAAGAGGTAAAATATGGAAAATATACTAGAAAAGTTCACAAGCTTTTTAACAGATAAATTGGGATTGAATGATCCACTCACCAAAGTATTTTCAGATGCTGTGGATAGTGGGAAAGATTTTGAGATAAACACAAAAGGTAAATTACGCTTACCTCAACTTAGGGCTAAAGTTTGCTTTGCTATAAACACTAGAATCTTTTTGATATCTGAGTTACAAGATGCAATAAAAGAGCATGAGGAAAATACAAAGATGGTGAAAGAAATGGAGAGAGCTTTTAATAGTTTTCGTGATAGGAATAATATACCTGGGAGAATTGCTGATGTCGAGAAGGAACGAGAATTATATGAGCTATTACAAATTGCTATTGAAGACATAAAATCAGATACTATTAGAATTCAAAAAGATAAAGAATTATTGTTAAAATTTGATAATACTAATACCTCTATATCAAAATTAAACAAACTTTTAAAGTTTATTGAATCAGACTGTGGGTACTTGTTAAGTGAAAAACATTTAAAAACCTTTTACAATATCCCCGATTTGACAGAAAAAGAAAAGTATAACTTTGAATGTTTTGTTGAAGCTTATAATAAAATAATAAATGATAAAAATTCATTACTGGAACAGGAAAAAGAAAAAATAGCAGCAATAAGAGAAGAAAAAAGAAGATTAGAACAAAGTAATAAAATAGAAAAAATGGAGCAAAAAGATTTATCTGTTGAAAGAAATTCTGGGTTAGTAATGCAAGAAGGGTTACAACTATTTGAAGAAGAAGTTGAAGAAGTTCCAATTTACATTCCGTGTGAAAAAAGTACAATATTGTTTAATAATTTTTTAATCGGAAATGAATTTGAATCTATAAAACTGTTGTTTCCTAAATTAACTGATCCGTTATACTATATTATTAAAAATGATTTGATAATGTTACTAGAAGAACAAATAGATTCATTTTATAAAGAGTTAGAGAAAAATGAAGGTAATACAAAACTAGTGGCATCTATTAATCAATTTGAAGATATCTTGGAGTTAGTAAGTGAATATTTTGAACACGAAGAAACTATAGAAAATAGTCAAATAAAAAGTGATAAAAATGCCCAATTATTTTTTGCTACATCTGAATATCAAAAAAATTATCTTTTAGATGATATTAAAAATTTTGAGACTCGTGAATTAAAAATAGTATTTAAAATGATAGAAAAATTGAAAGCAGAACAATTTACTATGAATCCTACTCAACAAAAAAAACTTACTAATCATAGACATTTAAAAGGTGTTTTTGAACTAAAACGTCAAGGTATAAGATTAGTATATAAAGACATTGGGTTTAATAATTATTATGTATTAATGGCTTTTAAAAAGAGTAGTATGAGAGATAGTGAGGTTACTAAATCTATCGTAAATAGAAATAGAATCAACATGCAACATTTTAATAATATACAAAGAAATCTAGGTAATAAAGACTTTATGGATTATAGTTTAAAAACTGAACAAGAAATTACGGAAATATTAAAAAAATCACTGATAGAGGGAAGAAATTTTTAATATCATAATTGTGTCTACCAAAATATGTGAAACAAAAGTGTACATTAAAAAAGTGTATGCTTTTATTTTTAGTGTGAACACTAATAATTTGTGAAAGTATGCACGTGTAAT
>CAYJEP010000054.1:0-6078 GCA_964369555.1 uncultured Muribaculaceae bacterium
TAGCTAAACCAATTGATAAGAAGGAATTAAATATAGTTTTAAATAAAGTTCTAAATAATAAATAATTTATGTTTTACAAAAAAAATAAACAATGGTATAATTGATAAGGTGAATGATATGAGTATTTTAGATATAATAATTATTATTTTTATAATTTTAGAACTTTCTAATGTGATTATTTTATATTTTTATAAAGATTTTAATCAAGGAAATGGTATAGCAGTTTTTAAACAATGGCATGATAATAAAAAGAATGAAAACTTAAATTTATTTCATACTTATCTAATCAACTGGGTAGCTGGAACAAAACTAATTTTTATTTCACTATTAATTTTAATTCTTATATTAGGAGATGACCTAATTAAACAGTGGTCTTTAATCATTTTAATTTTAACTACTGCTACTTACTATTTTAAACTACATCCTATTATTTGTAAATTAGATAATGAGAATCAATTAACCAATAAAAACTATTCAAAAACACTTTTTTATATGATTACTAGTTTTATTATTCTTTTTACAATTGGGTTACTAATTAATTTAATTTAACAACACTAAGTTGTTTTTTTATATCCAAAAAAAACCTACTTATTAAGTAGATTTTTATACTATATTAATGTAAATAATTATTTGAATTAATAAGATTAATGGAAAAAAAATTTTAAAATATATTTTCTTAGTTTTGTGTCTAAAAAAATACATTCCAAATATTCCTCCAATCGAACCACCAATCAACACCAATAAAAATAATGTTTTTTCTGGTATTCGATATTGATTTTTAATTGATTTATATTTATCTAATCCCATAATTAAAAATGTGATTATATTAACTGTAATTAAATATATCAATTTTCAAACTGTGAATTATATAATTCACTATAAAAACCTTTTTGTTCTAATAATTCTTCATGATTACCTTGTTCAACTATATTTCCTTCTTTTAATACTAATATTATATCAGCATTTTTAATAGTTGATAATCTATGAGCAATTATAAATGAGGTTTTACCTTCTGTTAATTTATCCATCGCTTTTTGAACTAATTTTTCTGTTCTAGTATCAACATTACTAGTAGCTTCATCTAAAATTAAAAACGGAGTCTTTTTAAGCATACCTCTAGCTATAGTTAGTAATTGTTTTTCTCCAGAAGATAAGCTTTCCGCATCACTTAAAACTGTATTATAACCATTTGGTAATGCTTTAACTAAATGATCAATACCTATAGTTTTACATACTTCTTTAACTTGTTTATCAGTTATATTAGTTTGATTATATTTTATATTTTCTATAATCGTTCCTTCAAATAACCAAGTATCTTGTAAAACCATACAAAATAAATCATAAATATTTTCTCTTTTAATAGTCTTAGTATTAATACCATCAATTTCAATACTACCAGAATTTATTTCATAAAATCTCATAAGTAAGTTTACTAAAGTAGTTTTACCAGCTCCTGTTGGTCCAACAATAGCTATTTTTTGACCCTTTTTAACACTTAATGAGAAATCCTTAATAATAAGTTTATTCTTATCATATCCAAACTTAACATTTTTAAATTCTATTTTTCCTTCTTTTACATTTAACTTCTTAGTTTTAAATTTTTCACTTTCCAACTCTTCTTCATCTAAAAAATTAAAAATTCTTTCTGATGCGGCTACTGCTGATTGTAGTGATGTTAAGGATTGAGCGATTGTTGATAATGGCTGAGTAAATAATCTAATATATATCATGTAAGCTACTATTACACCAATAGTTATATGACCCTCAAAAGTTAAATAAGCTCCTACTATTGTTACCATAGTGTATCCAAAATTTCCAATAAACATCATAAGTGGCATCATCAAACCTGATAAAAATTGACTTTTAAACGCACTATCAAATAAATCATCATTATATTTATCAAAATTCTCTTTTGCTAAATCAGTAGCATTATATATTTTAACTACATTATGTGAAGCATAAATTTCTTCAATATGACCATTTAAAACACCAAGTTCACTTTGTTGTTTAGTAAAATATTTTTGTGACTTTTTAAGGATGATACCGGTAATAATAAATCCTACTAAACAAGATAAAATAGCTGTTATAGTCATTGTAATATTTGTTATAAACATCATTACAGTAACACCTATAAATAAGAATACTGCAGAAACTAAACTTCCTAAACTTTGATTTAATGATTGTGAAACTACATCAACATCATTAGAGACTCTAGATAATATATCACCAGTTGTGTTTTTATCAAAAAACTTTAAAGGTATATTATTTAATTTATTAGAAATACTAGTTCTTAAATCTTTACAATATTTTTGAGTAACAGAAGCTGTAATAAATCCTTGCGCTAATGAGAATAAAAAACTAAAACCATAAATAACAAACAAAATTATTGCTATATTTAAAACTATTTCTGTATTAATTCCAGTTACTAATCCAGCGGTAATTTCATCAGTTATTTTAGTTATTTGATTAGGACCTATTATGGTTAAAGTAGACCCTAGTAAAGCAAAAACAAAAGAAAGCATTAAAAGAGGCTTATATTTATGCATACTTGAAAATAATTTTTTTAAAGAATTTTTAAAATCCTTAGGTTTTTCAGTTTGTCCGCTTGGCATACCTGGTTTCATATTAAAGCTCCTTTTCTGATAATTGTGATAATGCAATATCTTTATATATTTCGCATTTTTTAAGTAATTCTTTATGGGTTCCCATTCCAACTATTTTACCATCTTCTAAAACTATTATTTTATCAGAATGCATAATTGTTCCTACTCGTTGACCAACAATTAATGTTGTTGTATCTTTCGTGTACTCTTTTAATGCTTTTCTTAAAACAGAATCTGTTTTATAATCTAAAGCAGAAAATGAATCATCAAAAATATAAAATTCTGGTTTTCTAGCAACTGCTCTAGCAATTGAGACCCTTTGTTTCTGTCCACCTGAAATATTGGTTCCCCTACTCGCTAAACTAGCATCTATACCAGATTCCATTTTACTTATAAATTCACTCGCTTGAGCAACATCTAAAGCTTTTATAACATCATTCTTAGTTACTTCTAATTTACCATAGTTAACATTTTCTGCTATAGTTCCTTTAAATATAACTGAATTTTGTGGTACATATCCAATCTTGCTATATAAGTTTTCTAAATTATAATCTTTAACATCCACACCATTTATTAAAACAGTGCCAGATGTTGCATCATAAAACCTTGGTATTAAATTTATTAATGAAGATTTACCAGACGCTGTCCCACCAATTATAGCTACAGTTTCACCTTTTTTTATAGTAAAATTAATATTTAGAAGTAATGATTCATCCGCATCTGGATATTTAAAGTTAACATTCTTAAACTCTATTTTTCCATTATTCTTAGAATCAATATAACTTCCTGATTTAATTCTTGGTTGTGTATTAATAACTTCTAAAATTCTAGTAGCAGATACAGAAGCTCTTGGGTAAATAATTATGATAATAACAAGCATCATAAATGCCATAATTACTTGTACTGCATATGATGAGAATACTAACATATCACTAAAAATATTTAATTTATCAGCCATTTGTGCATCATTTATTATATAAGCACCCGTTAAATAAATAACTAGTGATAATGAAGACATTATTAAAGTCATAAATGGCATAATAACTGACATAGCTTTATTTATGAAAATATTAGTACTAGTAACATCCTCATTACTTTTTTCAAATTTTTCTTTTTGAAACGCACTAGCATTAAAAGCTTTAATTACTCTAATACCTGTAATATTTTCTCTTGTAACACTATTTAACTTATCAGTAATTTTTTGAATTATCTTAGTTTTTGGTAATACTAACATAACTAAAACAATAACAACAATAGATAAGATTAAAACGGATACTCCTGTATAAGATGACCAAGTTAAACTCTTACCTGCAATTTTTGTAACTGCCCATATAGCTAATATTGGAGCCTTAATAATAACTTGTAATCCCATAGCAACAAATCTTTGAACATTTAAAATATCATTAGTAGTCCTAACAATTAAACTGCTAACCGAGAATTTTTTAATTTCCTCCATTCCCAGTTCTTCAACTTTATAAAAAACCTCTTTTCTTTGTCTTTTTGTAAATGAAGCAGCAATATAAGCAACAAAGTAACCAGTTGCAATAGCAGCAGCAAAACTTCCTAACGCACATAAAATCATTTTAAAACCTGGATTTAAGATATCATTCACACTACTATTTGGTGTTTGCAATACTTTTGTCATTTCTGACATAAAATCTGGAAGTTTTAAATCAAGCCATACTTGTATTAAAATAAATATTAAAACAGGTACAATTAATAAAACTTCTTTTTTTGACATTCTTTTAATTAATTTTATCATAATTTTTCCTCTCTTTATATATACTTCATTATATCAAAAATAATATTACTTTTAAATAAGTATATATAATATTTCATTAAACTTTCATAATAAAATTTGACATCTTTATTTTTCTTGTTATAATATTATGTGAGGTGAAGCTATGAATAAAGGCGTTACAGTGATTCCATTTGATTCTAAAAGAGTTCCATTTTCAAAAAGTGTTAAAGGATATCACATTGATGGATTAAGAGAATATTGTGATTTACAAGGTATACAATATCACGAAGATGATACCAGTTATATTTTATGTATTAAAATACTTTCATATTCTGATATAGTCTTTTTAATTGAAACTGACAATTGTTATTTCTTTGTTCCTGAACAAGTATCTGAATATCAAATATCTAAACTTACTCAAATTGAAAAAAGATTAACTTGTTTTGACATTAAAATCGCACTAGTACAAGATATGAATATCGAAAGTTTACCAAATGAAGAAAATAACTTAACTAATCTTTTTAGCATCTTAAAAGAAAGAGTTGAAATCAAGGAAAAAACTACTAACCAGTAGTTTTTTATTCTAATAAAATGTTTTTTTAATAAATTTAATAAAGAGGTGAACATTATTAAAAAAATAAATTATTTACTAGTTTCATTAATTATAATTATTTCCATTATAGGTCTTATAATGGTTTATTCATCTTCTTATGTTTGGGCAGAATATAAATTTGATGACCCATTAAAATTTATTAAAAATCAAGGATTATTTTTCATAATAGGCCTTATTTTTATGTTTATTATAAGTAAAATAAATTATAAGTTCTATCAAAATAAATCTAATTTTATTATATTACTTTGTTTAATTTTATTGATTTTAGTCTTAATACCGGGAATAGGAACTGTTAGAAATGGATCCCAAAGTTGGTTTGGAATAGGTTCTTTTGGCATTCAACCTAGTGAGTTTGCTAAACTAGGATTAATAATATTTACTGCTAATTATCTATCTAAAAAAGATAAAATCAAAACTTTAAAAAGCGTTTTAAAAATAATTATTCTAGCTTTAATTATTTTTAGTTTAATTATGTTACAACCAGATTTTGGAACTGGTATTATAATATTAATAACAGTTATCGGAATGTTATTTATATCAGGTTTAGATATTAAGTATTTTATTCAAATGGGTATATTAGGTATTATAGGAGTAATTGGTTTAGTTGCTATTGCCCCTTATCGTTTAGAACGCATACTATCTTTTTTAAACCCTTGGTCTGACCCTTTAGGAAGTGGATTTCAAATAATTCAAAGTTTATATGCAATAGGTCCAGGAGGATTATTTGGATTTGGTCTAGGTAATTCTAGACAAAAACATTTTTATTTACCCGAACCACAAACAGATTTTATATTCTCAATTATATGTGAAGAATTAGGATTTTTCGGAGCATTCTTAATTATTTTGTTATTCGCTTTCATTTGTATAGTAGGATTTAATATCTCAAGAAAATGTGCAGATAAATTTGGAAAATATTTATCATTTGGTATTATTTTCCAACTATCTTTTCAAGCTATCTTAAATTTAATGGTAGTAGTTGGATTAATTCCTGTAACAGGAGTTACTCTACCCTTCTTATCTTATGGTGGATCTTCTTTATTAATAACTTTATGTAGTATGGGAATTGTTTTAAATATTAGTAGAAAATGATATACTAGTTTTAGAGGTGATTATATGAAAAA
>CAYJEP010000055.1:0-5842 GCA_964369555.1 uncultured Muribaculaceae bacterium
TACTTGTAAATGGTGCAATGGGTATTGCAGTAGGTATGGCTACTAATATCCCACCTCATAATTTAGGTGAAATTATTGATGGATGTGTAGCCTATATAGATAATCCTGAAATAGATATAGATGGATTGATGCATTATGTTAAAGGCCCTGATTTTCCAACAGGTGGAAGTATTTTAGGTAATTCTGGTATAAGAAAAGCATATGAAACAGGTAAAGGTTCTATTGCGATTAGAGGAAAAGCAGAAATAACTGAAGAAAAAGGAAAAAATCAAATTGTTATAACTGAAGTACCTTATCAAACTAATACTGAATCATTACAATTGAAAATAGCAGAATTAGTTAGAGAAAAGGTATTAACTGGAATATCAGATTTAAGAGATGAAACTTCACTTAAGAATGGTTTAAAAATAGTAGTTGAATTAAAAAAAGAAGCAAATCCAAATGTTGTTTTAAATAATCTATATAAACATACTCAATTACAAACTTCATATGGAATTAATTTATTAATGATTCATGAGAAAAAACCTCAAATATTTAATTTGAAAAGTATAATTAGTAATTATATTGATTATCAAAAAGAAATTATATATAGAAGAACAGTTTATAATTTAAGAAAAGCCGAAGAAAGATTACATATTTTATTAGGTTTAAAAATAGCTTTAGATCATATTGATGAAGTAATTAAGATTATTAAAGAATCAAAAAGTGATGCGATTGCAAAAGAAACTTTAGAAACAAGATATGGTTTAGATGCAATTCAATCAGAAGCTATTTTAGAAATGAAATTAAGACGCTTAACTGGACTTGAAAAAGAAAAAATAATGTCTGAAGTAGAAAAATTACAAGAATTAATCGCTGAATTAAAAGAAATTCTTGCAAGTGAACAACGAATTCTTGAAATAATTAAAGAAGAACTATTAGAAATTAGAGCTAAATACGCTAATGATAGATTAACACATGTTGATATGACAGCTATTGATTATATTGATGATGAATCGTTGATTCCAGTTCAAAATATTGTTGTAACTTTAACTAATAAAGGATATATTAAAAGAATGGAATCAGATACTTATAAAACACAAAATCGTGGTGGAGTAGGTATTAAAGGTATGACTACTAATGAAGAGGATTTCGTTGAAAGTATCATTTCAATGTCTACACATGATTATTTATTAATATTTACAAATAAAGGTAAAGTGTATCGAATGAAAGGATATGAAGTTCCACTATTTAGTAGACAAGCTAAAGGAATTCCAATTATTAATCTTTTACCTATAGATAAAGACGATGTTGTAAGTGCTATGTTAAAAGTAGAACAAGAAGAACTAAATGAATATATTGTATTCTGTACTGAGAAAGGTCTAGTAAAAAGAACAAAAATAACAGAATTTGATAGTATTAGATCAAATGGTAAAATAGCTATAACATTGAAAGAAGAAGATCAATTAATATCTGTTAAAAAAACTAATGGAGATAGTGAAATCATTATCGGTGCTTCAAATGGAAGAATGGTAAGATTTAAAGAAACTGAAATTAGAGTAATGGGCAGAACAGCATCTGGAGTATGTGGAATTAACATGTCTGATGGTGTAGTTGTTGATTGTGAGGTATCTACTGGAGATAATAACATCTTAGTAGCTACAGAAAACGGATATGGGAAACAAACATCTATTAATGAATATAGAATGACCCATAGAGGTAGTAAAGGTGTTAAAGCACTGAATATAACAGAAAAAAATGGTAGTATTGTATCATTTAAATTAATTTCTGGTGATGAAGATATAGTTATTGTAACTAATAATGGTATTATTATTAGAATTTCAACTGAACAAGTATCTGAAACAGGAAGAGTTGCTCAAGGTGTTAAATTAATTAATCTTAAGGAAGGACAAAAAGTTTCCACTTTAGCACTTATAAAAAAAGATGAAGAAGAAATATTTGAGGACACTGAATAGTGTCTTCTTTTGTTATAGGAATAAAAAACAAAAATTTGTTCGTATTATGTTCGCTTTTTATTTCCCGGGAAATGAAATACGAACATTGTTCGTGTTTTATAGTATAAAAATTCAATGTTTCACGTGAAACATCCTTGAAGAAGATAATATTAACAGAAAGATTTTAAAATATAAACAAATTTAGATCTTATTATTTCTATAAAAGTATACTTAATGTTTCACGTGAAACATTGTAAACAAAAAAATAAAAGGTTAATAAAAACAAATGAAAAGTATTTTATCATACGTCATTCCCCTAAAAATAAAGTATTTATAATAATCCTAAATATGTTCCACGTGAAACATACAAGAACAATTTTCAAAGTATGTTAGTATGACTTACATTATTAATAATTGAAATTTTTATATATTCATATGAAAGTGTATTCAATGTTTCACGTGAAACATATGGTAGTAAAAATCACTGGGAAATTATTCTAGTATATTAATTTCGCTATTAATATACTAGAAACGAGTAAAATTAATATTGTTTCAAGTTATTGATATAGTGTTTTATTATTTTTTTAATGTTTCACGTGAAACATTAAAATGTAAATTACAATATATTTATAAATTTAATGTTGCAAGAATAGTGTTGTTTTTCTTTTTTTGTTTTAAATATATCAAATTAATTCAATGTTTCACGTGAAACATTGGTAAACTTGATTTGGATACTAAAATGATGTATATTATATACGAACAACATTTATATTCGAACCAGGTCAGAGTTGGAAGACAGCAGCCTTAAGGATCTCTAAATGTGTGTTCTTTTTTTTGTATTTGAGGTGTTAAATGGAAAAATATATGAGATTGGCTCTTTTAGAAGCTGAAAAAGCTTATGAAAAAGGCGAGGTACCTATAGGGTGTGTAATTATTAAAAATGATAAGGTCATAGCTAAGGCACATAATTTAAAAGAAAAAAAATATGATTCTACTAGTCATGCTGAAATTAATGCTATTAAAAAAGCTGGTAAAAAGTTAAAAAATTGGAGATTAAATGATTGTGAATTGTATGTGACTAAACAACCGTGTGAGATGTGTATGTCTGCAATTAAACAATCTAGGATTAAAAAAGTAGTTTATGGAATGAAAACTGAAAACTATGATTATGAAAAATTTGATGTGGAATTAGTAAATGGAGTTTTAGAAGAGGAGTCTATTACAATTATTCAAAGATTTTTTCAAAGTAGAAGAAATAAGAATAAGTAATATGCTATAATTAAGTAGTAGGAGGGATTAAATGTATCAGGCTTTATATAGAAAATATCGTCCTAGAAATATTAGTGATGTGGTAGGACAAGATGTAGCAATCAGAATATTAAGAAATGGGTTAAATAATGGAAAATTGAGCCATGCATATTTATTTTCTGGGCCACGTGGTAGTGGAAAGACTAGTGTTGCTAAAATAATAGCTAATGTTATTAATTGTGTGGAACCAAAAGACGCAATCGCATGTAATTCGTGTGTATTTTGTACACAAAAAGAAGAACAAAAAATGGATGTTATTGAAATAGATGCTGCTTCTAACAATGGAGTAGATGAAATAAGAGAAATAAACAATAAGGTGAAATTAGCTCCTTCAGTTGGTAAGTATAAAGTATATATTATAGATGAAGTACATATGTTAACTATTGGCGCATTTAATGCCCTTTTAAAGACTTTAGAAGAGCCACCCGCACATGTTATATTCATATTGGCAACAACAGACCCTCAAAAGGTTCCAACCACTATATTATCGAGATGTCAACGAATTGAATTTAATCGTTTAAATAACAATGCGATGAAACAAAGATTGTTTGAAATTTGTGAAAAAGAGAATATAGAAGTAGATAATGAAGTAATAGATAAGATTTGTGAATTATCTGATGGTGGAATGAGAGATGCTATTAATACTTTAGATCAGCTTGTGTTGTATGCAGATGGTTTAATTACTTCGGAACATCTTTATGATATGATAGGGATTGTAAAAGAAACTGAATTAGAACAATTTATTACTTATTTATTAGATGCTGATTTAGAAAAGTCTTTAAATAAAATTGAGTATTTTCACGACGAAGGTAAAAGTATAATAAAAATTGTTGAGCAAATATTATGTGTTTTAAAAAATAAAATACTAAAAGAAGATATGTATGAAATAGAAAAAAAACTAGAAGTATTAAAAATATTAAACGAAATTTTAAGTGAAATTAGAAGATTTAATAATCCAAAGATGCTATTTGACTTAGCTATCATAAGAATAATTTCAAATCTAAAAAATTTAGAATTAAGCAATAATGAAAATTTGGGAAATAAAAAAGAGTTTCAAGCTACTGTCAATCAAAAAAAAGATATTGACAGTAAGGAACCTTTAAATATAAAAGAAATAAAAAAAGAAGAACCTATTGTACCGGAAAAAATAGAACCAAAAAAAATTGAGGCTTCGTCAACTGATAGTCAACAAATTATTGCCCGGGAAATTAAAACAATTAACAATGTCACTTTTGACCAAGATAAATATGATAGTTTTTTGAATAAGCGTATTAATAACACATTAGCTGAATTTTCTAAACAAAATTTTATCAACTTAAAAAAAGAAATTTATAAAGTTGAAGATTATATTCATGATGAAGATTTTAAGAAAGAAGCTGCAATTTTGATTGATGGAGAAATTAAAGCTGCAAGTGATGAATATATGATTTTTGTCTACAGTAGTGAGTCACTAGTAGAAAAATTCAATAAAGAGTTAATAGGGATAGAAAAAATAATAAATTTAATATATAATAAGTATTATAAGTTGGTTTCAGTTAATGAAGATAAGTGGAATGAAATTAAAGAGTTATATAATAGCAAAAAAATTCAATATAATTATCAATCAGAAAACAAATCAACTGAAGAAAATATGAAAGAAATATTCGGTGAGGAAAAAGAAGAGATAGAAAATCTTTTCGAAGGTCTAATTGAATATAATTAATGGAGGAATAATATGAATTTACAAGCAATGATGAAACAAGCTCAAAAATTACAAGGAGATATGACTAGAGAAAAAAATGAAATAGATAATACTGTATTTGAACATACTAAATCTTTTATTGATGTTAAAGCGACTGGTGATAAAAAAATCACATCTTTAAAAATTAATATGGATGATATTACAAAAGATGATTTAGAAATGATAGAGGATATGATTTTAGTAACAGTAAATGAAGTTTTTCAAAAAATTGATGATGAGACTGAAAAAAAATTAGGTAAATACACTAAAGGTATGCCAGGATTATTTTAATGTTTCCTAAAGATATAACGTATTTGATAGAATGTTTTAAAAAATTTCCAGGAGTTGGAGAAAAATCTGCAGAACGAATGGCTATGCAGGTGTTAGATTTAGATCAAGAAGAAGTTGATCTTTTTTCTGAAAGTATAAAAAATGCAAAAAAGAATACTAAGAGTTGTTTAACTTGTAACAGTTTAACTGATGCAGATACTTGTTTAATTTGTAATGATGATAATAGGGATTCTAATATTATTTGTGTGGTTAAAGAACCTAAAAATGTTATTCAATTTGAAAAGGTAGGAACATATAGCGGGAAATACCATGTTCTAGGAGGTTTGATTTCTCCTTTAGATGATATTAATCCTGAAGATTTAACTATTGATTTATTATTAAAAAGAATTGAAAAAGAAAATATTAAAGAAATTATAATAGCGGTTAAACCTAGTATTGAAGGTGAAACTACTGTTTTATACTTAACCAAGTTATTAGAAAAAACAAATGTTATAGTTTCAAAAATAGCTCATGGTATTCCAATGGGAGCAGAAATAGATTATGTAGATGCTCTAACACTAGAGTTAGCTATTGATGATAGGATTAAAAT
>CAYJEP010000056.1:0-5763 GCA_964369555.1 uncultured Muribaculaceae bacterium
GATAATGAAGAAATTATTATCGATGCAGATTTTGTAGAATAGATACTAAATTTATTATATCTTTTTTCTTGTAAGGTTAAAGTATACTAATTATTTATCTAACTTTAATCGTAAGTATCAATTTTGGCAAAAGTAAAGTGAACAGAAAAAAAGACAAATATAGAAATTTCTGTATTGAGTCTATTATACTCTAGATCATGATTATATAACTTATATTTATTTTATTTATCAAATTAGAATATATTAATACAAAATTGATGATTTTATAAATTTATAAGGAAAATTGTACTTTTTAAAAATTTTCTTCAATAAAACTACTATATTCCTCATACGTATATCCATAAAAAGTGATAGTTTCACCTTCCAATGGATCATCTATATCGTTTGGTAATGAATCATCAATTATTTTAACTTTAATTATTGCTTCATTTAAATCTATTTCAAGAACTTCAAAAATAATGTTCCCTGCACTTCCACTATATACACTTTCAAAATCTTTTGTCATTGAATGATATCTATAACTTATTACAAGATTACCATACTCCTCATACGCTTGTAGATCTTGAAACATATGTCTATAAGGTAAATTAAAAGCATAAGAAATATTAGAATATTGATACGAATGTTCCTTCAATCGGATACTAATACCAGGCATCCTTTGCATAAATGCATCTTCACCTCCATTTCTTGTATCAATTATTTGATATTTTTGAATAAATTGATTTATTAAATAGTCATCATAATTGATATTAGAAGAATTACTATAGTACTCTAAATCTATATCATATGTTATAGACAATATGTCTAAAACATCTATTTCCATTAATGAAAGCTCATTATTTCTATTTATTTTTTCATATAAATTTTTATAGTTTTCAAATGCATTTTCTTCTTTTATATTAAACTTATAAGCAAGATCAATTAATTCTAAAACTTCATTTTCGTATCCATCAAAATCTTTATAATTTATCCAATTACTTAAATCCATTTGAATTTTATTCTGTAGAAGATAAATTTTGAGCATAGATTGATAATAAAATATTTTAACTGCAGTATCTGTATCATAATTATTTTCATATAAGGAATTAATTACCTTGAAATATTCTTCAATCATATTATCTTCGTATAATTGAATTATTAGTGGTTCTAAAATAATTAAACTATCTTTATTTGAAAAGAATTCATTTTGCTTAATTTCATAAATTCCATTATCAAACCCATTTTTTATATATGTACTTAGTACATTATAAATTTTAATTATAGAGCTTTCATCTAATAACTCTTTATTATAAAAAATATTACTTTCATTTAAATAGTGATCAATAATTACATCATTTATCCAATCATTAGCTTCTTTATTTTCTATCAATATCAATGAATTAACAAGTGAATAAAATTCTTTATTATACTTTAAGTCTGTATCTTCTTTATTTAAATAAATTTGTGTTTTTTTAATTAGATTATTAACTATGTTATTTATTTCGTCTTCATTTAATAAATCATTAGATATTTTTTCATTTATCTCATCATAATCGATGTAATCATTTAAGTGAAAAGATACATAATTAAACATTTTGTCTACTATACTGGTTGAGCTTGTACTAACACCATAAAACATGAAGATGGAAATAAAGCAAAATAAAATAAATGTAAATTTAGTTTTTATATTTGTCAAATATTTTAAGAATATAAGAATGTATGTCCACCCTAAAAGAAAAACAACAGTATACTGAATATTTAAATCAATAATATAAGAGAAGTCTAGTAACATTGATAAATTTGCAAACAAAATATTTTCATTTATTATTATGCTTACTGCACTAATAATTATATAAATACAAACTATAAATTTCGTAATAAATTTACTTAACTTTGATTTTAATAATAAGATAGGTATAACTACTAAAATAACTAGTTCTAATAATAAAGAAATAACTATTTGATTAACATCTTCTAATTTTAAAATAAAAAAATACTTAATAATTAAATATGAGATTAAAGATAGAACCATTGTAATATTCAAAAGTTTATTTCTAAAAGACCTTATTTTTTCTTCTTTTTCTCTTTCTATTTTTTTTCTTGTTTTTTCTTCTTCTATTTTCTTTTTCTCATCTTCAATTTTAATTAATTCTAATCTTTTTTCCTCCTCAAGTTTCTTTTCTAAAGCTGCTTGTCTTTCTTTTTCAAGCATTATATACTTTTCTTTCAATTTCCTTGTGAGTTGATTTATTAAATCCTCATCAATATCATAATATTCATTTTCGCATTTATAGCAATGATGTGTATCGTTTTTATTTATTGAACCACAAATACAATACCAAAGATCATCATATTCCATTGGTATATATTTATACTCATTTTTATTTAATTTAATGCTCTTGCCGACTACATTGATTATTTCATTTGAAAGATTTTCATCAATAAAGACTTCATTAATTAGTTTTGGTTTAGGTAATACTGAATATGATGAATTATTATTTTGCCAAAGTGATTTATCTTCAAATATTACTCTATCAACTACGAAACTTATCTTTTTCGTCTCGCTATTTAAATAAATTGGTTTATCTTGCCCAAATAGTTCTCCAACACTTACATTAGTTATATAAGTGAAATTTATATCGTCTCCAATATGTTCTTCAAAAACGTTATATTGTTTAACTGTTATTTGTAATGCTTTAATATTTTTTCTTGAAATTGACTGAAATTTTATTAAGGCAAACACAACGAGAGAATTTTTCTCTGTAAAAACTGCACCTGATTCAATTATAAAAGGCGAGCCGTATATATGTTGTTTTTCTTCAAGTGAAAATTCTTTAGAATAATCATTCATATCTAATCCTTCTTTTATATTTTTGGTAAATCATTAATATTAATTTCTGTTTTTTTAATTTCTTTTTTTTCTATCAAACTTGTTTTTTCATTGTTAAAATTAGTATGATCTGAACTATTATAGAAATTTTTTAAAAACATTTCATTAAGTTGTTTAATTTCATATAAGTATTGAATAATTCTTGATATACTAAGAAATAATATTAGTGATATCATAGAAGTTATCAGTCCTGTAAACCCTATAATTGTATTGATGCTAAGTGACGCTAATGAACCTATAATGCTTAAGCTAAAAACTACATACCCAATTACGCTAATGTACCCAGATAAACTATCCTTTTCATACTTCATTTCTATACCTCCCGCAGTATTTATATCGTACTTCATTTAATTTTATCAAACTAATTATTTAGCTCATAATACCAACCATTGCTATTATCTATATTTTGTGATGTATAATCACCATAACTAACATATATATCATTAAACACAAAATAATCATAAACATCTGTATCATAAAATGTAATAGATTTTGTTCCATATTGAGCAATATCATATATGTAAAGTGTATTTCCGTTAACATATGTATTATCTGTTGAATCTTTCAGGTCATAAGGTATAGATACCTCAACTATAGACTTATTAGTTAAATTCTTTACAGTTATAGTGTATTCCCTAGTATTGTATATATTAGTAGATAAATTTATAATTTCGACACCTGATTTACCTATAAATAGATCAATATTTTTATCATCATCTACTGAATACATTCCCGCTTCTAAGCTTTGACCTCTTATTGTAGTTTGATTTTCATCCTTGTATACAGCATCATATGCATTACTATATATTACATCGACTTTATGACCGCTTCCTTCTAATACACTCTTTACTTTATCAACATTTTTACCACTATAATCAAACAATTCATAACCTAATCCTTCACTTACGTAAAGTGTTAAATTAGTATCAATTGGTAATAATCCATTTTCATCAATAACATCTGGATATTCTACCTTATATACAATATCCTCATCATGTAATTTATGATATCCAGTATATAAAACCACGATGTTGTCCCTATTAAATCCAAGTGACCCCAAGTATTCTAATTTAACTTCCAAGTCAATTGTTTCATTAAGTTCACTTATAGCAACACCTTTACCACTACTTACTTGGAATGAAAGTTCTTTTTCTAGAACAAATGGTAGTATTGTGTATTCAGAATGAGATTGAGAAATTATTGTATCTTTTTCAAATTCGTTATTACAAATATAATGGTAGTTAATTTCAAAACCTTTACTTTCAAGCAACTTAAGTGTATCAACGTTTTTATTAATATAATTGCCCAAAAAATTAGCATATATATATATTGAAATAATAATTACTGAGACAAACAATAAAATCAAAGCAGCTTTTTTTCTTTGTTTTCTTCTTTTGATTTGTTCTATTATTTGTAGCTTTTCTAATTCAACTCTCTCTAACTCAGCGCGTTTTTCCTCAATTTCTCTCAATACTTCTTCTTCTTTTTTCCTTTTTATTATTTTTTCATTTAAATTATCCAGTAAAGAATTATTAATATCTAAAAATACTGAACTACATTTTGCACAATTATAATCATTTATCAAATTAGGTGTACCACATACACATATCCAAAAATCATTTTTCTTAGAGGACATATAGTATTCCTGAAAATTTGGATATGTGATTAAAAACTCATTATATATAGTTTCATCTGTAATCAGATTTTTTAATGGAACAGGTTTTTCAAACACAATTTTTTCTTCAATTATATTATCTATTTTTTTATCTTCGTATAATATTTTTTCAAGAATTATAACATACTCATTACCTTCAGTATATGAAATATTAATTGGATTTTTTTCACCAAATACTTGTCCTTTATTTACATTAATATTAGTATATAAATGCTCATAATCATCTAAATGTTGTTCAAATACATTATATGTTTCAATTTTTATTTTAACAGCATTTATAGCACTATCACTCAAGTTCATGAATTTAATAAGTAATAAATAATTGTTATTTATTTTATCATGTAATATTACCAAATTTTCAATAGTAAGTTTTATATTTTTATAATATATTTTATACTTTGCAGTATATATAAATTCAAATCTATCCATATTAACCTTTATATTTTTGGTAAAGAATTGACTAATTCTTTTTCTAATTTCAAATCAACTTTATTAGTTTCAATAATATTTTTTTGGCTTTCCTCTATTTTTAATTTATATGAGAAAAAAAATAAAATTAATGATGCAGCAATAAACACACTTCTTTGAATCATAGAGCCAGTAATTTCAGCTGCTAACAATGTTGCTTCGATTTGAATATTATATGCATCTCCTCCTACATATGTTGTATAATCATCTATCTCTTTATTTGGAACTACTGTTAGTACCCCAGTAATGAATAAGATAATTGATATAGCAATTCCTATTTTTGATAAAGTAAGCTTTTTCATAAATACACCTCTTGTACCATAATAACACATTTTAATACACAAGTGTAGTAGTAAAATATGTTTTTTTTTCATAATGATTTATGCACATTACTTTAGAATACTTTGATTGTTCATAGCTTAAATGTTCATAATAATTTATCATATTTTCTATATTAGATAGTTTAATAATTATTGCTAAAAATTTAATACTTAAACTAATATTTTATGATAATTATAATTACATTCACTACACTTCTTCTTTTAATTTAATAAATGTAAATTATACTGTAAAATATAATTTTAATATGTTTTAGTGATATAAATTATTTATTAAATGGATGGGTTAAATTGATTAATTACTATTGAGTTAATATATTATCACTATATAAATAAAAAAGACTAGATATTAAATCCAAGTCCTTCAAGTTCAAATAATAGAAAATATGCTGTAGTAGTATTAATATCAGTAT
>CAYJEP010000057.1:0-5739 GCA_964369555.1 uncultured Muribaculaceae bacterium
AAGCTAAAGATTTAGGAACTAATAAAGAACAAAAAATTACTATTACTTCTAATACAGCTTTATCTGATGATGAAATTGATGCTATGATTAAAGAAGCAGAAGCTAATCGTGAAGCTGATGAAAAAAGAAAAGAAGAAGTTGATTTAAGAAATGAAGCTGATCAATTAGTTTTCCAAACTGAAAAAGCAATTAAAGATTTAGGTGAAAAAGTATCAGATGAAGATAAAACTAAAGCAGAAGAGCGAATTAAAGAGTTAAAAGAAGCTTTAGAAAAAGAAGATTTAGAAGATATTAAAACTAAAAAAGATGCTTTATCAGAAACAGCTATGGCATTTGCTACTAAAGTTTATGAAGAAGCAGCAAAAGCTAATGAATCAACTGAAGAAGCTAAACCAGATGTTCAAGATGCTGAATTTGAAGAAAAATAAAACAATTAATAAGTTCTAGTTTTGCTAGAACTTTCTATTGTATAGGGGAGAACAAATGGAAAAATTAAAGTTAGAAGAGCTTATAAATTATGCTTTATTTAAAGGTGCTAGCTATTGTGATTTTTATTTTGAAGAAACAGAAACAAAAAATACTAATTTAATTGATGAAAAAATAGATAGTGTGGATATAAAAATTATTAGTGGCGTTGGAATAAGATTAATTTATAATGAAACTGAATATTATGCTTATACTAACGATCAAACATTTGAAAGTATAAAATCAAAAATTAACGAACTTAGTATTAATTTTAAAAATTCTAATAAATTAAAAATTAAATTAAATGATTTGAAAGTATATGGTGGAAATGATATTTCTGTTGAAGATTCTGATATTATTACATTTTTGAAAAAAAATGATTCATTTACAAGAAATTTAGGTAATTTAATAGAACAGGTGTCACACTCATTATTTGAGTCTTTTAAAGAAGTTATAATAGTTAACTCATTAGGAAAATATGTAAAAGAATATAGATATTTATCTAGATATTATATCAAAATATTTGTTTTCAAAGATTCTTTAAAAACAAGTTCTTCTTATAATATTGCTAAAGGTACTAAAGCTAATGATATATTAAAGCTAGATTTTGAAAAAGAAATTCAAGAATGTTATGATATAGCTTTAAGAAAGCTTAATCCTATAGATTTAAAAGGTGGTAAAATGCCTGTTATAATTGGTTCAGGATTTGGTGGAGTAATTATTCATGAAGCTTTTGGACACCCTGTTGAAGCTAACCATATAGCATTTCATGAATCAGTTTTAGAAGGAAAATTGGGTGATAAAATAGCTAGTGATATAGTTAATATTATCGATGATGGTTCCTTGAAAGATGTTTGGGGTAGTACCTTAATTGATGATGATGGAAATGAAACTAAGAAAAATATTTTAATAGAGAATGGTATTTTGAAAACTTATTTAGTAGATAACTATAATGGTCAAAAGTTAAATATGAAAACTACTTCATCATCAAGAAGAGAAAATTACAAGTATTCAACTACTACTAGAATGAATAATACTTATTTACAACCAGGTCAAGATAAAATTTCTGATATGATAAAATCAATTAAATATGGTTTATATGCTAAGTCATTTACCGGAGGTAGCGTTGATCCTATAACAGGCGACTTTAATTTTACTGTTGATGAAGGATATTTAATAATTGATGGTGAAATAACTGGATTAGTTAAGACAGCTTCTTTAATAGGTAATGCTTTAAACACTTTATGTAATATTGATATGATATCTGATGATTTTGCTTATGGATATGGTATTTGTGGGGCTAGAAGTGGGAATGTACCCGTTACAGCATCACAACCTACTATTCGTGTTTCTGAAATATTAGTGGGAGGAACCATATGATAGATTTTATAAATAAAGCAAAGAAGCTAGGTATTGATTTAGAAATTTTTGAAAATAATAGCAAGCAAATAGCTATAAAAATAGATTCAAGTAAAATTAGAACATATGAAATTTCTGATAGTAAATTATACAAGATTAAAAATTGTATCGATAATAAATTTTTTACAATAACTACTGAAAAGTTATCTGATGAACTTTTTGATAAAATACTAAAAGTAGCTAATAATATAGAAAATGTTGATAGTGATGAATTTGCAAATGGAAATATTAGTGAAAAAGTAATAACGCCCATAACTATAGAAGATGACTTCCTTGATAAATTAATAAAAGCTACAGCAAGTTTAAAAAAAGAATACAGTTTTAATGAAGTAGTATTAACTATTTACCTATCATTTGAAAGTAAAAATATTAAAAATACTATAGGAACTTCTTTGTATCAAAATAATAATGCAGTTGATATTACTGCAGAATTGATTTTTGATAATCAAGGAAAAACAGAATCAAAGTTTTTATATAGAAGTTTTTGCGATTTAAAATTTGATGAAATTATTTCTAAGTTCAAATCCGAGATTGAGTATGAAATGTTTGGTATTAAACAGTTAAATGTAAGTAGTGGTAAATATAATGTTATTTTAAAAAATGGTGTTATGGGTAGTTTAATTAATAAATTTATGAAGGACTTTGAAGCTTCAGAAATAAATAAAAAGATTTCTTATTTTACTAATGATTTTAATCAAAAGATAGCTTCTTCTAAATTTTCTTTAATTGAAGATCCACAAAATAAAAAATTGCCTAGATGTCAATTATTTGATACTGAAGGTAGTCAAACTATATATAAAGAAATTATAAAAAATGGTATTTTTAACGCCAAATTATATAATAAGAAAGAAGCTATTAAAGAAAACATAGAATCAACAGGTAACTCTTATGGTTTTACTAATGTATATATTAAAAAAGGAAATAGCTCGTTTCAAGAACTAGTAGTTAAAATGAATGATGGAATAATTATAGATGATGTTTTTGGAACTCATTCAGGGATAAATAATATTACTGGTGATATTTCTCTTCAAGCTAGTGGTAAATTGGTATCAAATGGTAAGATAATAGGACCTTTAAAAAACATAATTTTAAATACTAACTTTAAAGAATTATTAAATAACATTAATGAAATAGGAAATGATTTTGAAACTAGAGGAAAAATGAGTACTGTTTCAATTTTATTTGATAATATTTCAATAACGGGAAATGAGGAGTAACATGAAAAAAGATTATTATGAAATACTTGGTGTTTCTAAATCAGCTAGTGCAGATGAGATTAAATCATCATTTAGAAAACTAGCTAAGAAATATCACCCTGATGTTTCAAAAGAAGAAAATGCAGCTGAAAAATTCAAAGAAGCTCAAGAAGCTTATGCTGTTTTATCAGATGATAATAAAAGAAAACAATATGATCAATTTGGTCATGCGGCATTTGAAAATAATGGTGGGGGCGGATTTGATGCTTCTGGATTTGATTTTTCGGATATATTTGGTGATTTATTTGGAGGTGGAGGCTTCGGCGGATTTAATTTCGGTGGAGGTTCTAGAAGTAAAAAAGGTCGCGATAAAATTATGCGCGTTAATTTAACTTTTGAAGAAGCAATTTTTGGATGTACTAAAGAAATAAATTTAGATGTTCATGAGAAATGTGATAGTTGTAAAGGTGTAGGTGGTTTTTCAGAAACTACTTGTAGAACTTGTAATGGTAGTGGAACTATAAATGCTGAACAAAGAACTTTATTTGGTACATTTATGACAAGAACTACTTGTACAACTTGTAAAGGTAAAGGCAAATCATATAAAACTGAATGTTCTAAATGTAGTGGTGAAGGTAGAGTTAGGGTTAATAAAACTGTTGAAGTGAAAGTACCTGCTGGAGTAGATACTGGTAATCAACAAAGATTATCTGGATATGGTGAAGTAGGTAGTGGGGGAACAGGAGATTTATATTTAGAGTATAATGTCTCATCACATTCATTATTTGAAAGAGATGGTAATGATATTTATTTAGAACTACCAATTACTTTAACTGATGCTGTGCTAGGCTGTAAAAAAGAAGTACCAACTGTAACTGGGACTGTTAAATTAACAATTGAAGCCGGAGCTAAATCAGGAGATAAATTAAGACTTAAAGGTAAAGGGGTAGAAGATGTACACAGCTATAGAAAAGGTGACATGTACGTTATATTAGATATAGTTGTACCGACTAAACTAACTAAAGAACAAAAGAAATTATTTGAACAATTATCTAAGACTGATTTAGAAAATGTTAAGATGAAAAAACTAAAAGATTATTTAAATAAATAGTCTTTTTATTTGACAATTTCATATAAAAAGTATATTATATTTGATAAGAAAAGAGGATTTATGAAAGAAATAGATGTAAGAATTAAAGTAAAGTACTTAAATAAAATAGACAACTATACAGTTGTATCTCTTGGAGATAAAATGGGACTTATTGATGAAAATAAGAGATTAATAATGCCATGTGAATTTGAAAAAATAGAAAATTTATATGGTAATGTAGTAATATGTAGGAAAGGTTATTCGGCAAGATTATATGACCTTAAAAAAGGAAAAGAAATATATCAAGATAGTCGTGATTTTAAATTATTAGATGATAAACAATTATTGACTTTTAAACAAGGTTTAAAAACAGTTATATTTGATCTTTTCAAAAATGAAGAAATTTATGAATCTACTGACGTTCATGATATAAAATTATTACCTAATGTAGATATTATTTCTAATCTTCTTCCAACTTCTCTCATAGATAATCCTTGTTCTAATAAAATATCTATTTCAACTTTCTTTTTTTCAGTTAATTGTGTATAATTCATATAGGACTCCTTTCCTGGCGGGATGGGTCCTTTTTATTATATCAAAAAACCACACCTTAGTGGTGCGGTTGAAATTACAATTTAGGAAAGATAAGAGTTTTAATTCTTATCTTTTATTCTGCATCTAATGCTTCTTGTGGTATTTCAATATTTAAGTCTGTATTGAAATCTGACATTTCAATTAACATTTTTAATTTATTTTCGTCTTCTTCAAAATCAACACTAACGCTTGTTATGTAATCATTTTCAATTACCATTGTAACAGGTATTTCATCAGCACTATTTTCAGTTAATCCTCCTGAAATATCTTCTGAAGGAATCATTAAAGTAAGTATTAATTTATTTCCTTCTTGTTTTGATTCATAATCTATTTGCTCTAACATTTCAGTGAATTCACCAAAATCTAACATTACACTATCACTATCTCCACCAGTAGTTACTTCCCAATCAGAATCAACATTCTTAGTGTAAGTAGTAGTGAAACCATTTACTTCTTTAGAATAACTAATAGCATCTATTTCCATTCCAAACATATTAGTATTCATATCAGAATATGTAAGACCGTTCTTTAAATCATTTGACATCATACCTTCAATTCCCATTGTCATAGAAACACCATCTTCAGTAATTATCATTTCCACGTCAAAGTTCATCGTTATAGAATCTAATTCTTCCATATTTTTAATAACTTTCGCCACTGTTTCTTCAACATTTACAGTTGGTGTATCAGGAGTATCAGTTTTTTCATCATCACCTGCAAAGAATGTAAAGTAAACAGAAGCTCCAACTGCAATAATAGCAATAATAGCTACAATTGGAATTAACATATTATTTTTCTTTTTTTGTTTTGGTTCTGGTGTATTAGTAGGTTCCGCTGTAGGTGCAGCAGTTGGCACAGTTTTTGGAACATCTATTTTTTCTTCTGTATTTAGTGGATTCACTACAGTTATTTCTGGTTGTTCAGTATTTTGAACAGGAGTAGCCATTTGACTAACAGGTTCAGGTTGAACAGGAG
>CAYJEP010000058.1:0-5711 GCA_964369555.1 uncultured Muribaculaceae bacterium
AAAATTATCAATAATATCCTTATCAATTTTAATGTTTTCTAAAGATGCATCATTTTTAAAATTTCTTGTAATTACTATATTATATTCTTTTACAGTCAAATCTTCTGCTTGTACAGTTATGCTGTAATTATTATTCCCATAAGCAAGACTTTTTCCATCACCAATATTTACTAAAGCAGTATCATCGCTAGCAACTACTTCTATATCTGTTTTTAAAAGATTGGAAATATTAGATGGCACATTTATTTCATATTGATTTAATGATTCGTTCCACATTGGAATTTGATCAAATATTAAAATACTATCTATTCCATTATTGCTGCTTGCCAATCTTGTAACATTTACAGTATATGTATCGATTGTAATAGAATCATGAGCTGTAACTACTATATTAAATGTATTTAAACCTACATTTAAGTTTTTTAGTCCTAAAATATCATTTAGTGTTGCATCTATATCTGTTGTTAAAGCACTTAAATTTATATTAGATGTATCATTTGAAACATTAACATTGTAAGTAGTTATACTAGAATCAAAACCAAGTATTTCTTCATTATTTATCTTAATAGTACTTAATGAAGCATCTGTTTTATATTTTCTATAAACATTCACACTGTATGTTTTTACATCTCCACTTTGTGATGTTACTGTAACTGTATAATCATTATTTCCATAATCCAAGTCTTTTTCACCTGAAGCCATAAAGATTGCATTTTCTGCATAAGTTGCTTCTACATCATTTTGATTTAAAACATCTACATCACTACTAATTCTAACATCAAATCTATTATCTATTTCATTCCAAATAGCAATGGTTCCTAATATTGTTAAAGTATTTAAACTGTTATCAGTATTTTTCAATCTATCTACATTTACTGTATAAGTTAAAGTCTCACCATTATGAGCTGTTACTAAAATATTAAATATATTATTTCCTACACTTAAACTTTTAACTCCAATATCAGTTTCCATTATTGAAGCATCTATATCTGTAGTTAATGCACTTATATTTAAACTACTTTTAGTGTACGATACTTCAATATTATAGGAATATGTATCTGCATCAAAACCTTCAATCAATACATCATCTATTTTTATTTCTGATAATGTATTATCATTTTTAAAACTTCTAATAATTAATACATTATAAGTTTCTATACTTCCATTTTGAGCTTCTACTGAAACTGTATAATCATTATTTCCATACTTTAAATCAAGTCCTAATCCTGCATTAAATGTTGCTGTTGATACCGTGTTTCCAACTATATCAGAAGATATTAATTTTAAAACACTACTATCAAGAGTTACTTCATATCTATTTAAATCATTATTAAATTTAGCTACTTCACCTAAGATAATTAAACTATTTAAATCATTATTTGAACTTTCTAATCTTGTAACATTTACTGTATATGTTGTTTTAGAAGTAGAATCATGAGCTGTTACTACTATATTAAAAGTATTTAAACCAACATTTAAACTTTTAGTTCCTAAAATATCATTTAGCGTTGCATCTATATCTGTTGTTAAAGCACTTAAATTTATAGATGTAACATCATTCCCCACTTCAACATTATACGTATATGTAGACTCATTAAAATCTGCTATTTCATTATCATCTATTTTAATAGTACTTAATGATGAAATATTTTTATAACTTCTAAATATTACAACATCATAAGTTTTAACTGCTCCACTTTGTGATGTTACTGTAACTGTATAGTCATTATTTCCATAATTCAAGTCTTTTTCACTTGAAGCCATAAAGATTGCATTTTCTGCATATGTTGCTTCTATATCAGTTGGCTTAATGCTTAATACATCAGTTTCTACTATAACTTCATATTTATTTGTTTCAGTATTTAATATTGCATCTTTTCCTAATATTGTTAAAGTATTTAAACTGTTATCAGTATTTTTCAATCTATCTACATTTACTGTATAAGTTAAAGTCTCACCATTATGAGCTGTTACTAAAATATTAAATATATTATTTCCTACACTTAAACTTTTAACTCCAATATCAGTTTCCATTATTGAAGCATCTATATCTGTAGTTAATGCACTTATATTTAAACTACTTTTAGTGTACGATACTTCAATATTATAGGAATATGTATCTGCATCAAAACCTTCAATCAATACATCATCTATTTTTATTTCTGATAATGTATTATCATTTTTAAAACTTCTAATAATTAATACATTATAAGTTTCTATACTTCCATTTTGAGCTTCTACTGAAACCACATGATTATTAGCGCCATAACTTAAAGCAATATCAGTTGTAGTAAAAGTAGCTGTACTTGAAACATTTCCTACAAAATCACCACTAACTAAATTACTAACATCACTTCCCAAAGTAACTTCATATATACTTAAATCATCATTCCACATTGCACTTTCATCTAAGATAGTTAAACCATTTAAACTATTATTGGTATCTTCTTCTCTAGTTACATTAACTGTATATTTTTGTTTTGTAACTACATCATGAGCAGTAACATTTATTTCAAAAGTATTATTTCCAACAATTAAATTTTTAACTCCTAAATCACTTACTGAAATAGAAGCATCAGAATCACTAGTAAAAGCATTTAAATTAATACTATCAACATCATAACCAACTGTTAAATTATAAGTATATGTGGCACTGTTAAATTCCGAAATAGAATTACCATCAACAGTAATATCAGATAAACTAGCATCAGTCTTATATAATCTATGAATAACAATCAAATAATCTTTTATAACACCCTTTTGCGATGTAACTTTAACAGTATAATTATTAGGACCATATTCTAAGCTCATACCACTACCAGCATCAAATGAAGCTGTACTATCATAATCAGCAATTATATCAGAAGGTAAAAAACTAGTGTAATTACTATCAACAAATATTTCAAAATTTTCAATATTTATAGTACCATCAAAACCTAAAATACTAATTCCATTTAAATTATTATTGTTATTTTCTTCTCTTATTACTTTTATTGTATAAGTTTTAATTATATTAAAATCTTGAGCTGTAACATTTATTACAAACGCATTTTCACCTACTATTAAATTCTTATCACCAACATCACTTAGTTCATAACTTGCATCACTATCACTCAAAGTCGCACTTAAATTAATAGTATTTTTATTATAAGGTACTATTATTTCATAACTGTAACGATCTTTATCAAAATCAGTAATAGTAACATCATCTATTTTAATATCACTTAATGTAGCATCTTTTTTATATTCTTTAAAAATATATAAAACATATTCTTTAACTTCTTCATTTTGCGCAGTTACGGATACTTTATATGTATTACCACCATGTTTTAAATCCATGCCACTTCCCACATTAAACAGTGCTGTTTCATCAACATTGCCTATAATATTAGTGGCATCAATTCTTGTAACATTTTCAGGAAGAATAACTTCATATCTACTAGTCGTTTCATTCCAAATAGCATCCACTCCAGCTATAACGACACCATTTAAATCATTATTATTATTTCTTTCTCGATTAACATTTACAGTATATTTTTGCTTAGTTTTTGAATCATGTGCCGTAACATTTATCTCAATTACATTATTTCCAACATTTAACCCTTTAACACCTAAATCACTTTCTAAAATTGAAGCGTCAGAATCACCTGTTAAAGCATTTAAATTAATACTATCAACGTCATAACCAACTGTTAAATTATAAGTATAAGTATCACTACTAAAATTTGTAATAGTACTACCATCAATTGTAATATCAGATAAACTGGCATCTGTTTTATATGCTCTAGTTATTCTAATTTGATTATAAGCACCAACCCCATTTTGAGCAGTTACTTTTACCAAATACAAATTATAACCATATTCTAAATCCATTCCAGTTCCTATTTCATAAGTAGCACCTTCACCGACAGTTATTAAAATATCATCTGCTGTAAAAGAATCATCTGCAGCATCAACCGTAATCATATAAGCCATACCACTCCATGAACCTTCATGTCCTAAGACAGATACAGTTTTTATAAAATTATCACTATTAAGTTCTCGTGTTACATTTACAGTATAAGTACTTGTAACATCAGGATCCTCACTTACAACTTCAATTACAAATGAATTAGAACCTACAACTAAATCCTTAACACCATTTACAAAAGTCGTACTAGCATCAATATCATTTAAAGTAGCATCTAGATTTATACTACTAGTTGCAAAAGGAACGCTAATATTATAACTATAAGTACTACTATTAAAACCCTCAATAGTTACATCATCAATTTTAATATCTGATAATGAAGCATCAGTTTTAAGTCCTTCTTCTACATTTACATTTATTTCTAAACTACCTTCAGTAGTTGTTAAAGTTACAATATAACTTCCACCTAAATGATCAACACCATTAAGCTCAGTTACATCCCCACTAATAACTAACTCCTCACCACTGACAGTAGAATAAGCTAAAGCAGTCGCTTTATCAACTAACTCTTCACTAGTAATACCCTTAGCTTCTTTATTTGTCAAAGTTACATCTAAAGCACTCATTCCACCATTTATTAATCTATCTTCACCAACAATTAAAACCGTCACCGATTTATTACTAGTCGTATTATATCTATCTGATAAACTAAATAATAAATCCGTTTTTAAAATATCAGTAGTACTAATATCAGCACCCGTAATAGATAAATATTCATTACCAGAAGTAAATGTATGAACTTCTAAAACATTCTTATTAGCTGAAACATCATACTTTCCACCTAATAATTCAAAATAATAAGGATTAATAATACCACTATTATCATCAATTGTATCAATTAGTAAATATTGTTTAGCTTCTCTAGGACTTAAAATAAGTAAATTAGGCATCTCTATTCCTAAATTTTGTTTTTCAATGAATCCCATATTAATATAAGTAGCTTCATCAGATGTAGGATCAATATTAATAACCCCATCACTTCCAATTTGAATATCACTATCAATAATATAATCAACAACCGCTTTATAATTAGTTGCAACATAATTATCATAACTAGTCATAACCGGAACAATTTTATACTCAGCAATTTCAATCATATCTTGATGAATAAATTGATAGTGTCCATCTATATCAGTTACAACAGATTTTATATTCTCACCGTCTAGTACTGGTGAATAACTTCCATCTAATTGTTTACGGTATAACTCAACAACAACATTAGATAAAGCATTATCACCTAAATCTTTAATCCCATTAAAGTTATTATCTTTAAACAAATCTCCTTCAATGTTCATTAAAACTAATTTAGCCCCCACAGCAGAACCTTTTTTCCATCCAGCATAAACAGTATAATCAACCGTATAATAAGGATTGAATATATTCATAGTTCCAATTTTACCAGTTGAAGTTTCTAATGTTTCATCTATTTCTAAAGGAACAGTAACGTCGATACTATTACCCTGAGTTATAGTTGCCTCACCTGTTATTCTAATCATATTAACACTACTTAAATCACTAGGGTTAGTGACATAATTACCTGTTAAAATAGTATCAGCTGTAATACCAGTACCATATTCAACTGTAAAACCTGGCATATCAGGTAAATAATCAGTTAACTTCATATTATAAGTAAAAGTTTCACTTTGATAATTCACACCAAAATTATCGCCTTCTTTTGGAATTGGAAAATATAACACAAAATCCTTAGCATCATAAGCTGATAAATTTTGAATTGATATAT
>CAYJEP010000059.1:0-5492 GCA_964369555.1 uncultured Muribaculaceae bacterium
GGTTTTTGTCTAGTTGAAGAATTTGATGAAGTTAAATTAAATGAGTGCATGAAATATAATAACTATACTATTAAACCAAATTTAATTATAGAAAAAACACCACTAATTCAATTTAAAAATTATTTATCAAATGGTGAGATAGTAGGTTTTAAAATTACTGATGAACTTAATCAACAATTTAATAATATTATAGAGTTTACTAGACAAAAGGATTATGGCTTAGTAACACTAAATTACTTGATAGAAGAATAAACATGTGTTATAATCTATTTGGTGATTTGAATGTTAAAATTAAAAGAAACAGAATTTAAAATACAATTTAGTGAATTAAATATTAAGCAAAGATTATTTGAAGATAAAAGTTATGTTACTTTAGAACTTAAAACTAATTTTTATCCAAATTTTTCTGATTATATTGTTTATGGTAATATTGATGTAACTATCGATTGTGAGATTAAGAGTTTAGATGATCTAGTTAATAGTGAATTTAAAACAGGAAAAGTTGTTATTAATTTAAACGAAGATGGTAAATGGAATACATATAACTTTACTGAATTTAACTTAAAATTTGGTTTAAAAAATATGAATGAAATTGATTTTACTTTAAAAACTGATGAAACTGTATTAGAAGCAACTACGCATATTACAAGTTTATATACAGTTGGTAATAAGAAGATTGAAAAGTACTTTAATATGAATGATTTTCATGAAAAACCAGTAGTGAAAGAAATAACAAATAAACAAATTTATAAATTTTTTACAAAATAGAAAACCTTTACTTTTAGGTTTTTTTTAGTTATAATGTAAAGGGATGATTATGGAAGAGAGACTTATTTGGTTACTAGAACAAAATCTAGAAAAAATTAAAAATAAAACTATCCTTGTAATAGGACTAGGTGGTGTGGGCGGATATGTTGTTGAAGCTTTAACACGCTCTGGAATAAATAAAATAATAATAGTAGATTTCGATACAATAGATATTAGTAACTTGAATCGACAAATAGTAACTAATACTTCCAACATCGGTTTTTATAAAACAGAAGCTTTTTATCAAAGAATTAAAAGTATAAATAAAGAATGTGAAGTTATTAAAATTAATGAATTTATTAATAAAGATAATTTAAATTTATTATTTTCAGAAAAAATAGATTATCTGATTGATTGTTGTGATTCAGTTGAAACTAAAAAAGAAATTATTTTATATTGTTTAAATAATAAAATTAAGTTTATTTCTTCTATGGGAATGGCTAATAGAATTGATAGCAGTAAAATAAAAGTATCTTTATTATCTAAAACTTTTAATGATCCACTTGCTCGTAAATTAAGAACTATGATAAAAATAAACAAAAAAATACCAGTAGTATTTAGTGAAGAAGTTCCTAAAAAAAACATAAAATTAGGTTCCATTGCTCATGTAGTAGGAACAGCCGGGTTTTGTTTAACTAACTATGTGATTAATGATATTTTAAAAGGTGATTCATGAAACAGTTAAGTGATTATATAAAAAAAATTGACGGTTCAGTTTTAGGAATCGGTTTAAAAGAAAAATATATAGATTTAATAGAAAAAAATAATAAAATTACTAAATGTGATTTATTAAATAGTAGTGTTAAAACTAAAAATGATACTGGTAAAAAAGAAAAGTTAAAAAAGATTAACATTAAAAAGTTAAAAAAAGAATTTAAAAATGGATTTAATTACATTATTTGTGATTATGAAAGTATAGAAAAATATACAAATAGTTTTGTAGATAATAGTATTTCAATTAGTGATTATGTAGTGTTTTTTAACTATGAAGAAAAGATAATAAAAAAGTATAATAGATATGGTTTAGATATTAAAAAGAACAATGGCTATATCGTAATTGATTGTCGCAGTAGTTCTGGTAATCCAATCAAAAAATATATTTATAATATATTGGATATTGCTAGTGGTTTAATAGAAGCTATTGGTGATTTATTAATGAATTAGGAGGATATATGAAAAAAGCATTTACTTTAGTAGAATTAATTACAGTTATGGTTTTAATAGGTGCGCTTAGCTTAATAGTTGTTGCAATGGTATCTAGTAGTATAAGAGAAACAAAAGAAAAAGCTTATGATTTACAAGTTCAAAATATTTATTCAGCTGCAGCTAATTGGTACCAAGATAACTATGTTGAATTAGGTGATACGTATAACTTAAGGGTAACTTTAGCTCAATTAAAACAAGGAAATTATATAAGTGATAGTATTATAAATACTCTAACAGATAAAGAATTTCCTAATGATATGTTGATTGAAATAGATTCAGAGCTAGATTATAAAACAGTTACATTTGGGGAAGATACAACTTTATATGATGATAGTTTCCCGTTTATTGACGGCGAAGCTGTAATCGTTTTCACGAGAGAAGATTATTTGGCATATGATCCGACTGATGTAATTGCCTATGATAGTGCAGGAAATATAATTGATATTCATTATACTGGAAATATACCAGGGATTGCAACAACAGAATTTTCTGAATTTAAGGCGATGTCATCAGATGGTAAAACTATGTATTTTATTCAAAATGTTGTCCTTAAAGGAAATGAGGGACCAACTATTGAATTTAACGGGCCGCTAACATTAACAGTTGATCAAGCTCTTTGTAATATAAACGAACCAACTTGCTATGATTTGTTCACAGAAGGTGTAAAAGTAGATGATAGTTTACATCTGTTTGATGGAAACTTATCTGTTGAAGTTAATATAGTAGCTATTCCAGGAACTTATACAATTAAGTATAGTTCAGTTGATAGTGAAAACAATGAAACAACAGCATATAGAGAAGTAATAGTAACAGAATAGAGGTAAATTATGTATTTAAAAACAATTTACGCACAAGGATTTAAATCTTTTGCAGATAAAATAACAATCGAACTTAATAATGATATTACAGGTGTTGTAGGACCAAATGGTTCTGGAAAAAGCAATGTTGTTGATGCAATAAGATGGGTATTAGGAGAACAAAAAGTTAAAGCACTTAGAGGAGAAGGTAACATGACAGATGTTATCTTTTCAGGTAGTCAAACTAGAAATCCTAGTAATATAGCAACAGTTACATTAGTGTTTGATAACAGTGATAAATATTTAAATTTAGATTTTAATGAAATAGAAATTAAAAGAAGATTATACAAAGATGGAACTAATGAATATTTTCTTAATAATGAAAAAGTTAGATTAAAAGACGTGACAAGTTTATTGCTTGATAGTGGGATGGCAAAAGAAAGTTTTAATATTATCTCACAAGGAAAAATAGAAGAAATATTATCTAGTAAACCAGAAGAAAGACGGGTTGTTTTTGAAGAAGCCGCAGGTGTTTTAAAATACAAAAAAAGAAAAGAAGAAAGTTTAAGAAAATTAGATAAAACCCATGTTAATATGGACCGTGTGAATGATATTATTAATGAATTAGAAACTCAAATTGAACCATTAAAAGAACAAAGTGAGAAAGCTTTAGAATATACCAAATTAAAAAGTGAACTTGAAGATATTGAAATTTCTTTAATTGCTAGCGATATAACAACTTTAAATTTTGATTATCAAAACAATAAACAACTAATTACTGATTTACAAAAGGAAATTGAATCATTATCTACTTCTAGTAGATTAGGTGAAGCTAAAATAGAAGAATATAAAAAAAATATTGAAATGTTGGATGTTGATTTTAGAGAAAAACAAAATATGCTATTACAAAAAACTACACTTTTAGAACAATTAAATAGTAGAAAAAATATTATTGCTGAAAGAATTAAATATCAACAATCAGATAAAATGTATGAAAATATGATTATTCTAAAAGAAAATAATTTAAAACTGAGTACTGAAATTGAAGAGTTAAAATTAAAACTTAATAATTTAAAGAACGAAATAATTTTAAAAAATAGAATTTTATCAGAAAATAGTATTTCTAGTGTTAAAGATAAAAAGAATAATTTTAATAATGAATTAAATATACTTATTAGAAAAGAAAACGATTTGAAACTAAAAATCGATTCATTACGTTATAGTATAGATAATAATGCTCAAGTTCCAACTTCTGTTAAAAAAGTTTTAGAGAATCCTAAATTAAGAGGGATACATGATATAATAGGTAATTTATTTGATGTGGAAGAGAAATACTCTAAAGCTATTTCAATTGCTTTAGGAGCTTCAACAACCAATGTAGTAGTAGATGATGAAACTTGTGCGAAAGAAGCAATTAATTTTTTAAAAAATAATAATTTAGGTCGAGTAACTTTCTTTCCTTTAAATGTTATTAAACCTAGATATACTGATATTAAAGGCATAACTGTTGCTAGTGATTTAGTGAAATATGATTCTAGATATTCAAATATTATTTTAAATTTATTAGGTAATGTTATAGTTGTTAATAATATTGATGACGCTAATAATTTAGCTAAGCAAATTAATTATCGTTATAGAATAGTAACTTTAGACGGTGATTTAGTTAATATTGGAGGCTCATTAACAGGTGGTAAAGTTAATACTACTAATATTATTTTAGAAAAATACAATTTAGAAACATATTTAAATGAACTTAAAAATATTCAAACTAATATAGGCTTATTAGAAGAAAGAGGAAACTTAATTGATAATGAGCTAAAATCTATTGAAGATAAAAATTACTTAATTAATAAAGAAAAGTTAGAACTGGAAGTTATATATAACAATTATAATCAACTTTTAAATGAAAAGTTAGAAACATATAGAGTTAATGAATTAGATTTAAATTCTAATAATAATTTATTATCAAATCAAATTGATAAAGAGCAAGAATCAATTCTTAATGAGTATTATCAAGTCTTAGAACTTAAAAATAAATTAACAAGTGAACTAGAGCTTATTAATAATGAAAAAAACAAAATTAAAGATGATTTAAGTAATTATGAATTTTCTTTAAAGAAAGAAAATAGTTCTTTTAATGAAAAAAATGAAGCTTTAAAACAAAGTGAAATCCTAGTTAATAGATTAGATGTTAAGTTAGATAACTTATTAAATATTTTAAGTGAAACTTATAACCTAACTTATGAAGAAGCAATTAAAAGTTACAAATTAGAGCTTAGTGTTAATAATGCTAGAACTATCGTAAGTTCTTTAAAAAGAAAAATAAATGAAATGGGAATTGTTAATCTTTCTTCGATTGAAGAATATAAAAAGGTTAGTGAGAGGTTAGATTTTTTAAATATCCAAAGAACTGATTTGGTAAATGCTGAAAATATATTACTTGACATTATTAATCAAATGGATAAAATAATGAAAAAAGAATTTTTAGAAACATTTTTAATAATTAAAGAAAATTTTAAAACTACTTTTAAAGAATTATTTAAAGGTGGAAGTGCTGATTTAAGATTAACTGATAAAGAAAATTTACTTGAAACAGGTATTGAAATAATAGCTTCCCCACCAGGTAAGAGTTTAAAAACAATATCTTTATTATCAGGTGGAGAAAAAACATTTACAGCAATT
>CAYJEP010000060.1:0-1094 GCA_964369555.1 uncultured Muribaculaceae bacterium
GAGCTATTTCAAACTGATTTAGCTTCTGCAATTCAAACTTATTTAGATGCATATAATGAAAAGGTGCATCAAGATGCTCTAGCTGCCGTTAATTGGACAGAGGAGGAGTGTGTTATAAAAGGGGAGCCTGATGCAGAAGGAAATATAACATATACCGATTCCAAGAAATATAACCCTAGTACTACATCAGTAAAAACGCAAATTACAGTTAGTGGTGGAAGTTATTCTGTTAAAGAGTTATCAGTATCATTGAGTACAACTGATTGTGGTGCATCTAAACCTTCTTATTCAACAACAGATACTAATCAGGCTGTAACGGATGCTAAGACAGCTTTAGACTTAGTAGTCACAAACATCAATGCTTGTCATACTTGGGATGCAACAGATATATATGAAGTGAATCCACAATTAAGAATTGATTTTGAAGCTGATCCTTATTCTTACAGTGAACTTTTAGAATCGACAATTTCTTATGACGATGTGGAAAATAATTTAGCGTCATGTACTACTAATAATGAAATTACTACAATAGAATGTGATGGTGTTAATCATACAGTAGCTGAAGGTGATTCTTTAGTTTCGATTGCTGGTAAATATGGAGTGACAGAAGAAGAAATCAAAGAGCTTAATCCTACAGCAGAGTTTAAATTAGGAGTATCTTTAAAAATTGTAAAAGCTGGAACTTGTGCATTAATTAAAAATGAAGTATTAAATTGTAACCAAGTAGTTATGAGTAGAGATGCTTTCATTTCATTTAATATGGAAGATAATATTTATAGATATGTTGCAAAAAGCAATAATACTTCTTATCACAATTCTAGTGATATAGTAGGTGGTTATATTGATTTAGGGTTGTCTACATTGCCTGTTCCTTATAAAGCAAGCGAGGAAACAAATACCAATTTTGATTTTGAATATAGTAAGTTAGGACATATTGAAAATGGTCAAACACAAGTAGACACTATTTTAACACAAAATAATAATATTTCTGAATTAATTTATGACTGTGAATTTAGTGTTTACAAAGATTTATTTGATGATGGTGATGGAGATACTGGTAATGGTGGTATTAGAATTATTTATCGTCCAATAGA
>CAYJEP010000060.1:1104-5417 GCA_964369555.1 uncultured Muribaculaceae bacterium
CTGGGCTATGGTTGTAACAGAAGATGATACTTATGAGCATGTAGAAGATTATATTTTAAATAATCGAGCAGTAACGAGTGAAAACTTGTATACTTTAGAACCTATGTATACATTTATTCTAACTCCTTCTGCAATCAATGATATAAGAAGTTATAATGATTATGGTGATAATATGTATGGAAAATACACAGGTAGTAATGAAAAAGAAGATTTCGGGTATACATGCCATGAAGGAATCGGATATGCTTGTATTAGTGATTATTTAACTTATTTAATAGATAATTATGGAACTGATGAAAATGGAGATAAGATGGGTGTGTGCGCGCAAGATGATACTAGATATGCACCTACTAGTGCTAAAAATATAAATGCGTTTTATAATTGTAGATTTAATACTAATTTTGAAACGACTTTACCAGCTACACCTGAATATGAATACTAAAAGCTTTTAATTAAGCTTTTTTTAATCTTTAAAACCTTTTGACATAATGACAATAAAATGTTATAATTAAGTAGCTTTGGAGGGGTTTATATGAAAATAAATTCAGTAAATTTGGAAATAAGTGCTGTAAGACGTAGTCAGTATCCAACAGATCAAAAACCTGAATATTTATTAGTGGGTAGATCTAATGTTGGAAAGAGTAGTTTTATAAACACTTTAATTAATAGAAAAAATTATGCGAGAACTTCAGCAACACCAGGAAAAACTCAAACTATAAATTTTTATTTAGTGAATGATGATTTTTATTTAGTTGATGCTCCAGGATATGGGTATGCTAGAGTTAATCAAACTAAAAAGAAAAAATTTGGTTTAATGATGGAAGATTATTTAGAAAATAGAAGTAACTTAAGACAAGTTTTTATGTTGGTTGATTTTAGACATAGTTTATCAAATGATGATATTTTAATGTATAATTATTTAAAATATTTTAAACTTCCTGTTACTATTGTGGCTACTAAAGTTGATAAAATTGGTATTACAAAACAACAACAACAAAGAAATTTATTGTTAGAAGAATTAGAGCTTGTTGCAGGGGATGAATTTATTATGTTTAGTAGTGTTACTAAATTAGGTAAAGAAGATATATATAAAAAGATAGAACGTACTGTTTAATTTAATCATAAACTACTTTAGGTGGTTTGATGAAGGTTTGTGTTTTAGAAGATAAGATAATAGTTCATTTAAAAAATGAACTATTTACTGATTTAGATAGCGAATTAGAAGATAAATTAAAAGATGTTTTTAAAACTTTAAATGATAATTATGATTTAGATTTAAAAGGTTTATTTGATGTTGATATATATCAAGATGATTTTTATGGTATAATATTAGAAATTTTAAGTACAGAAGATTATTATGGTTATTTTAATCAAATTGAAATGAAGATAAATTTTTACAAACAAAATTTTTTATATGAGATAGATTCTTATATAAAAGATGATAATTTAATTTATTACAGAGTATTAGATAAGTTATATTTTAAATTAAAAAATAAAATATCTTTAGATAAATTTTTAAATTTAATTGAACATGTTAAAATAATGTATGGAATAGAAATAGATAAAATAGAGAGTAGTGGTGAGCGGATATGAAGAAGCCTGTTGTAGCGTTAGTAGGAAGACCAAATGTTGGTAAGAGTACTTTATTTAATAGATTAATTGGGGATAAGGTATCGATTATAGAAGATATTCCAGGGATTACTAGGGATAGAATTTATGGTAGTACATCTTTTGAAGACTATAATTTTCATTTAATTGATACTGGTGGAATTGATATTGGAAATGATAAATTTAACGAAGAAATTATAATGCAAGCTACTATTGCTATTGATGAAGCGGATGTAATTTTATTTGTAGTTGATGGTAAAGATGGTTTAACAGCTAATGATTTCGTTGTTAAAGATATGTTACTAAAATGTAATAAAAAAGTTATTGTAGTAGTTAACAAAGTAGATTCTAAATTAGCAAAAGATAATATGTATGATTTTTATGAATTAGGTTTTCAAAATATTGAAATGATTTCAGCTGAACAAAATGAAGGTATTTATGAATTATTACAAGTAATTGTTAAGGATTTTGAAAAAGTAGAAGATGAAAGCGATAATACATTAAGGTTTAGTTTAATTGGAAGACCTAATGTTGGAAAAAGTAGTTTAGTTAATGCAATTTTAAATGAAGAGAGAGTTATTGTAAGTGAGATAGCAGGAACTACAAGAGACGCTGTTGATACTATTTTTACTTATTATGGACAAGACTATACTGTTATTGATACTGCTGGTATGAGAAAAAAAGGTCGTATTTATGAAACAGTTGAAAAATATAGTTTACTTAGAAGTTTAAAAGCTATTGATAGAAGTGATGTTTGTTTATTAGTTCTAGACGCTAATGAAGGAATTATAGAACATGATAAACATATTGCTAGTTATGCAATAGATGCAGGTAAACCAATTGTTATAGTAGTTAATAAATGGGACACAATTGAAAATAAAGATCAAAGTATGAAAGAATATACAAAAAGAATAAGAGCTAATTTTCAGTTTATGACTTATTCACCTATTGTATACTTATCTGCTTTAACTAAAAAAAGAATTCATACATTAATGCCTGAAATTATTAAATGTCATGAAAATAGTATTAAAAAAATCCCTACTAGTTTAATTAATAATTGTATTACTGATGCTTATAATTTAAATCTCCCACCTTCATATAAAGGGAAAAGATTAAAGATTTATTTCTCATCACAAGTAGGTTCTAAACCACCTACATTTAGTATTCAAGTTAATAGTAAAGGATTAATTCACTTTTCATATGCACGTTATTTAGAAAATAAAATAAGAGAGTCATTTGATTTTGAAGGGACACCTATTGTTATAAAATTTAAAAATAAAGGAGAAAATATATAAAAATTTATATATTTTTTTTTTAAATATGATATTATATAATTAGGTGATTGTATGAGGAAGTTAAATTATAATAGTCTATTTAAACAACTTAGATTTAATATTTTATTTTTTCTATTAAGTATAATGTTTTTTATAATCTTAATTATGATTGTGTTTGATGCACAAATAAAAAGAGATTATTTTTATGAAACTATTGATAATGCGGTAGTTGATTTTAACTGTCATTCAATTGAAAGTATTGATAAGTGTAATCCAGCGTTTACTTTTAATTATAATAGTGTTCGTTATGTTTGTGTGAGTGAAACTGTATCAAGAGATGATTTAAAAACTAATCATACTAGTGTTTACTTTAACGGTGAGAATCCTATGGAATGTATTACTGAATATGATAAAGAAGTACCGTTAGAAGGTTATTTATTTATGTTAGTGCCTATTATTTCGATGTTAACTTCGTTATTGTTTATTATAATAGTAATAATTAAAATATTTAAATTTAGGAAATTAGCCAAATATGGTACTTTAATAAAAGATTTAAAATATAAAATGGTTCCTTCTAATATTGTTAATAAAGGTAGAAGGTTAATGTCTATTTATGTTATTTATGAACCAAAAATTGGTGAGGCTATCCACTGTGTGGGTGAACCTAGATATGATGGTAAGGAATTAGACGAAGATGGATTTGTTGATTTATTAATTGATTTAAAACATCCTAAAAATTTTTATATTGGATTTGATATAAAATAATCACTTTAAGTGGTTATTTTTTTAGGTTATAACACATTTTTAAATATCTCATATAATAAATTGAGGTGTGAATATGAAATTTACTGATAATTTTTTTAATAAGATAGAAAAGAAAACTAATGTTGGAAAGGACACTATCTTAGATTTAGCTAATAAATTACAGCAAGCTAATTTAAAAGATGAAAATACATTAAGAGATGTGATTAAACAGTTAAGTAGTATGACTGGAAAAGAAGTTTCAAAAGAAAAAGAAGATAAAATAATATCTGCAGTTGTTAATGACCAAGTGCCTAAAGAAATTGATAAAATGTTTTAAATAGTTTATAATATTAATTGGAGGTAGTATGTTAATAGTAAATACAGAAACGATTAGTGGTAAAGAATTAGATGTTTTAAGATTGGTATCGGGAAGTACAGTTCAAAGTAAAAACTTTGTTAGTGATTTTGGTCAAGGATTAAAAACAATGGTTGGTGGGGAATTAAAATCATATACCAATCTTATGAATGAAGCTAGAAGAGTAGTGTTAGAAAGAATGATAGAGGAAGCGCATAAATTAGGAGCAGATGCGATAGTAAATGTAAGATTTTCATCGTCAGCTGTAATGGCAGGAGCTGCAGAAGTAATGGTTTACGGAACTGCTGTAAGATTTAAATAATCCACTTTAG
>CAYJEP010000061.1:0-1265 GCA_964369555.1 uncultured Muribaculaceae bacterium
TTGTCTAGCTTCGCCTTTTTTTGCCATAATTTCCCTCCTTAACAAATAACTTATAACATTATAACAAATTTTTAGTATAATTCAAAGTATTTTTCAGAAATTCTATAAGAAATATATTGATTTACTAATGTTATAGCCTCTCCACGACCTAAATCAGTATAAATGTGAGGTGAAATAACAGTAAATGAAACTTCTGGATTATCATATGGAGCGTAAGCTACAAATGATTTAGATACAGTAGCTTTATCTATCATACCATCTGAATCTGTATCTAAAAATCCTTCTCCGGTTCCAGTTTTACCTGCGGCATTATATTCACTATTTATGTGATAAACTCCAGTTCCTGAAGTGGTCATTACCTCTTTAAATCCTTCTTGTACCCTTTTTAAGTATAATTCTTCTGTATCTAATTTATTTAAAACAGTTGCTTCCTGTTCATATAAAAGATTACTAAGAGAATCTTTACTAGGTTCATATACAGCTTTTAATAAAGTTGGTTTTACTCTATACCCATCATTAGCAATAGTATTTATATATTGACTGAGTTGAATCGGAGTATAATTGTCGTATTGTCCAATTGAAAAATCAAGTAAATGCCCCGGCAAGGTACTATTTCCTTGATAACCAATTGATTCATTAGGTAAATCTATTCCTGTCAAAACACCTAATCCAAATTCACTAAACGTTTCACGATATATATCAAATGCTTCTATATTAATAGGTAGTGATTTATCATAAGAATAATATCCCTCACCAACATTAATTGCAGTCTTGTACTGATAAACATTAGAAGAATATTTCAGTGCAGTTAAATCATTCATGTACCCTAAACTAGTCCAAGAACATTTTTCTGGAGTTGCTGCTATTTTAATACAGTTATCACTTCTAACTTCACCTATTTCAATCGCACCATTATTATATCCAACTATATGGGAAGCTCCTTTAACTGCTGAACCAATTGTAACTGAATGATTTATAATTCCAGTTGTATAATCATAAATTTCATAAGTTTCTTTATCTATTTTTTTACCAGCCATAGCAAGTATTTCACCAGTAACGGGATCACTAATTATAACAAATGATGTATCAAAAACTAAAGTATTAGGATCATTTTGCGCTTTAATTAATTCTTCTTCTATTATTTTTTCTACTTCTTTTTGTAGATTAATATCAATAGTTAAAACTATATCCTTACCCCTACTACCTTCATCAATTATTTTCTTACTACCATCATCTAATATTTCATAAACAACTTTATCACCTTT
>CAYJEP010000061.1:1275-5343 GCA_964369555.1 uncultured Muribaculaceae bacterium
ATGATTCATATTGATATTCTAAATAACTTGTTCCAACTCTATCATCAAGTTCATAACCTAAATTCAAATAATAATCTTTAAGTTCATAAGGTAATCCAGTTTCAGTAGTTGAAACAGTCCCTAAAATAGTTTTAAATAAATCTCCATAAGGATATACTCTAATCCAATCCAATCTAACTCCAAATCCTGGTAAGGAACTTAAATTTTCTGCAATTACAGCATATTCCTCTTCTGTAACATTTTCTTTTTTAATTATCTTATCATCATAACTATAGCCGTTATTCATTAATGTATATAAATAAGCTGCTAAATAGTCTGTTTCAGTTAATTCATTAATATCACTATCACTAATTCTTGAAATTTTTAATTCTAGAATATCATCATAAGTTATTTTTCTTTCTTCTAATAATACAATTTCTTCTTCAGTTATTAAACTATTAGCAATATCTTCATTGGTATAAATCCAAAATAACTTTAAATCACTTAAAGATAATTTAGAATAATCAAGTTCTATCATTTCAGCTACTTTATAAGCAATTTCAATTTCTTCTTCCCTAGTATTAGACTCATTCTTATAATAAATAACTTTAACCGCTTCATTATCAACTATAATATTACCATTTCTATCATATATTCTACCTCGTGGAGTACTATTTGAATAAACGATGTTTCTAGTTAAACTAGATAATTTATTAATATAATATTCACCATTTAAAATAGAAGTATTAAATAAAAAAACAAATAAAACAGCAAACATCAAAATTATCACAAAACTTAAAACATTATATCTATTTTTAATAATTGATTTGATATTATTTTTTTTTACATTAGATATATTGTAGATTTTTTTATAATATTTCTTCATATTTTTCTCCTTTATTTATATAATTTATAGAGGTGAACTTATGGATAAATTAATTCAAGAATATATTAAAAACTTAAGTATTAACGATGTTAAAACTTTTGCAGTTAAAAATAATGTTTTTTTAAATGACAATGAAATTAACTTAATATATTATCACATCACTAATAACTGGAAAATAATTTTATACGGGAATAGCGAAGAAGTATTTAATGATTTAAAATCTAAATTAAACCCCACACAATATAATCAGATAGAAAGCTTATATAAAAAATTTAAAAATCGTTATAGTAGCTTTTTACGTCGTTAAGTAGATTTTCATTAAATTTTTTACTTAAAATCATTTCAATTTCAAATTTATATGGAGGATATGATTTTTTTTCTCCAGCTATAAATGGTGTTTCTAAAATTTTAGGAACATCTTTTAATTTGTCGTGGTATAAGATATTTATTAAATTATCAAATCCTAAATGACCATACCCTATATTTTCATGTCTATCTTTTTTCATACCAATACTATTTTTACTATCATTAATATGCACACATTTTAAGTATTTTAATCCTATAATACTATCAAATTCATTTAAAACACTATCAAAATCATTTAAATCGTATCCAGCATCATTAATATGGCATGTATCTAAACAAACACCTAATTCATATTTAACGCCATCAATGATTTCTTTAATCTCACTAAAATCTCTTCCTATTTCTGTTCCTTTACCAGCCATAGTTTCTAAGCATATAATAACACCTTTATTATCAATCTTATTTAAACCATTAATAATATTTTTAATCCCTTCTTCTTTAGTTAATTTAACAAAGCTACCAGGGTGTAGAACTAACTTATCAACACCTAATTCTTTTACTCTATTTACTTCTTTTTGTAAAAATTCATAAGCAAACGAATCGCCATTAGCTAAATTAACTATATAAGGCGCGTGAACAATAACATTTTTAATATCAATTTGATCTTTCATTAATTCTAAAGCTTCTTTAGTTTTATTACTATCTATATCTTTTCTCATAGTATTTTGTGGAGCTCCAGTATAGAACATAAAAGTATTCGCACCATAAGATAATGCATCTTTTACACTTCCTATTAATTGCGTATCACTTTTAAATGAAACATGACTTCCTAAAATCATAATATACCTCTTTTCTAATATTAATTATAAACTAAAAAAAATAGTTATTCAACCATTTTTTCTATCATCATAGTACTAGCAATATCTCCACAAACATTTAAAGATGTAGCAGGTGGATCTATTAACCAACCAATAGTAGCTATTATAGGAAATGCTGATAAAGGAAAGCCATACAATGAAACAATTAACATCTCTCCAATCATTCCCCCACCAGGTATACCAGACATCACAACTGCAGATAAAACTGCTATTAATATCGCTATTAAGTAAGTATCTATTCCAGTAAAGGAAAATCCAAAGATACTAAATAAAAACGCTATTTTTAATATACTTCCCATTGATGAACCTTCCATATGCATAGTCGCACCAATTGGTAAAGTAACCTCTCTAACATCTTTAGAAATTCGCATATTAGCTGCAGCATCAATATTAGTTGGTAAGCTAGCTAATGAAGATTGTGTTGCTAAAGAAGTGATAAAAGGTGAGAATATATTCCTATAAAATTTTTTAACTCCTTTTTTACCTCCTGCAATATAAGCATAAAGTGTATAAAAAATTAAAAAATAAGCTATAGATAATCCATAATAAATTAACATACTTTTAGCATAGCTTCCTAATAAATTTGGACCAAATTCTCCTATTAAAGCAGCAAAATATGCACAAAGCCCAATTGGAGCATAATACATAATAACTTTTATAACTTTCATCATTACTAAAGAAATTGTATTTAATGATTCTGCTAATTTTTTTCCCTTTTCACCAACCATTGCAACACCTATACCAAATAATGCGGAAAATATAATAAGCGGTAACATATTATTTTTAGATAATATTAAACTAAAATCACTAACGGTTATAGCTTTTACAATTTGTTCCCCAATTTCTAATGTTGCCTCAGTACCAGGTTCTAAAACTATATTAGCGCCACTAGCAGGATCAGACAAGATTACAGCACCTAACATGAATAAAGCAGCAATCGCACTAGTTATTACAAACACTAGAAATGTACTACGTAATATTTTAGATAGTTTCTTTAAATTACCCATATTAGCTATACTACTAGAAATAGTAAAAAATACAAGTGGCACTACTATAGTAAATAATAAATTTAAAAATATGTCTCCTAATGGTTTAATAACTAATATATCCTCTTTAAAAATAACACCTAATAAAGAACCTATTAATATACTAAATAAAAGTATTATAGGTAAAATATATTTTTTCTTCATAAAACCTCCTACTTAAGTCTATTAATATATATATGAAATTATGTATACAAAAAATTATAAATATAATATACTATCTATAGGTGATTAAATGAAAATTGGAATAATAGGTAGAAGATTAACCGATAAAAGAAACTTTCAAATCTTTAATGAAGAAATAATCGATGTAATCAGAAATTATGAGTGTATACCAATATGTATACCAGTTAATAAAGATAATGAGGCAAAATTAGAATTAAAAGAACTCTTACCACTAATAAATATGTGTAGTGGGTTTATTTTTCCTGGTGGTTCTGAAATAACCGATATAGATAAAGAAATAATGAAATATGCTTATAATAACGACATCCCTACTCTAGGAATATGCTTAGGGTGTCAAATAATGGGAGCTACATTTGAAGGAACTTTAACAACTAATGAAAACTTTCACCAATCACAAGATGAATATGTTCATGAAGTTACAATTGATAAAAATTCAAAACTATATGAAATTATCAAAAAAGAGACAATTAAAGTTAATAGTAGACACAGTTATTGTTTAAATAATACTAAACTTAATAAAGTTGCAAGTAGTGATGTGATTGAAGCTATTGAAGATAAGAATAAACCATTTTTCATTGGTATTCAATGGCATCCAGAGACAATTATTGATGAAAATACTAATAATTTATTTAATTATTTCTTTAAAATAATAAAAAAATAAAAAAAAATTAACTTTTTTTCAAAAAACTATTGAAATGTTCATTTAAATGGTATATAATTAAATAGCGTTTTAAGTTTTGGGCCTGTAGCTCAGTTGGTTAGAGCACACGCTTGATAAGCGTGGGGTCAC
>CAYJEP010000062.1:0-5188 GCA_964369555.1 uncultured Muribaculaceae bacterium
TGTTCCATCCAGTCCATAGTAGCAGCACCATTATGTACTTCTCCTATTTTATGGATTTTCTTAGCGTGAAATAAGATTCTTTCAGTACAAGTTGTTTTTCCGGCATCAATATGTGCCATGATACCAAAGTTTCTTGTTTTACTTAATTCTGTGTCACGAGCCATAAAAATTTTCCTTTCTTACCATTTATAATGAGCAAACGCTTTATTAGCTTCTGCCATTCTGTGAGTATCCTCACGTTTTTTAACTGCTGCTCCACTTCCGTTAGATGCATCAATTATTTCGTTTGCTAAATTTTCAGCCATTGAATGACCACCTCTTAATCTAGCATATTGAACTAACCATCTTAATCCTAATGATTGTCTTCTGTCAGGTCTAACTTCGATTGGTACTGGATAATTCGCACCACCAACACGTCTAGTTTTAACTTCTAATGCAGGTGTAATATTAGCTAAAGCTTTTTCTAATACTTCCATAGGTTCCATACTAGTTTTTTCTTTAATCATGTCAAACGCATCATATAAAATTGTTTGAGCAACACCTTTTTTACCATCGATCATTAATCTATTGATTAATTTCATAACTAATTTTGAGTTATAAATTGGATCTGGTAAAACATCTCTTTTAACTGCAGGTCTTTTACGCATAATTATAATCTCCTTTCTTTAATATTTTATTTAAATTATTTTTGTTTTGGTTTTTTACTTCCGTATTTACTACGCCCTTGACGACGTTTTTCAATTCCAGCTGTATCTAAAGTTCCACGAACAATATGGTATCTAACCCCGATTAAGTCTTTAACACGACCTCCACGGATTAATACAACACTGTGTTCTTGTAGATTATGTCCCTCACCAGGTATATAAGCTGTAACTTCCATACCATTAGATAAACGAACTCTCGCATATTTTCTTAAAGCCGAGTTTGGTTTTTTAGGTGCCATAGTACCTACACGAGTACATACTCCTCTTTTTTGTGGAGCATTTTGATAAGTTTTTTTCTTATCTTTTCTGTTATATCCAATTCCTAAAACTGGTGATTTACTTTTTCTAGTTTTATTTTTTCTGTTTTTTCTCACTAATTGATTAATAGTTGGCATATTTCTCCTCCTTTCTTTACACACTTCCAGGTGTTTCATTTTAAAAATTTAATTAAGGACTTACACGAAGTAACTCCAACTAAATACATATATAAATATACCATTTAAATAATTAAAAGTCAACACATTTAATTATATTTTTTCCATATTTAAAAAGTAACTATTATTTATTAGTTACTTCTCCTATTACGTTATTTATGATCTCAATTTTCATATCATCTTTATAAAATGTTGTTGAAAATATTTTGTCATTTTTAATTGTTATCGAATCTGCAGTAACACCGTCACTAAACTGTTCAAAATATGTTCCAAAAGTTGTCATATCAATAGTTTTATCTTCACATATTTCTGATAGTTCTACTTCTCCTTTTCCCATTTGAATATTAAGTGAATTCATTAAACAAGTAGCTTCTACATCATTAATAATTATTTGAGCTTCGCTTCTAAAAGTTGACGCCTCAGCATCATCAATTACGCTATTGATAATTTCAGTTGGTTTAAAACATCCTGTTAATAAAAATGGTAAAATAAATAAAATCTTTTTCATAAATCCTCCTTAATAAATTATAACATATTTATTGATTAACTTGAATACTTATAAGTAAAGGTGGTTTTATGAGTAAGTTAGATATTAATAAAGAGTTATTAAAAAATATAAATAATGATCCCTTGGCTAGAAAAAAACTAATTGAACTTAACATGCAATTAGTTTATGATATAGTTCATAAAAGATATAGTTCAAAAGTTAGTGAGTACGAGTTAGATGATTTATTTCAAGTAGGAGCTATTGGATTAATAAATGCTGTAGATAAATTTGATTTAAATTATTCTAACGCTTTTTCAACATTTGCTTATCGTTGTATCGATAATGAAATCAAGATGTATTTAAGAATCAAAAATAAAAATCAACTACCTGTTTCATTAGATGTTAATATTTATGATGATGTAGAATTAATAGATACTTTAGTAGATGATATAAATATTGAAAATACTGTTATTATCAATGATGAGTATGAATTTTTAATTTTTGCTATTAAAACATTGACAGATTACGAACAAGAAATGATTAAATTATATTACTTTGATGATTTAGATATGAAAACTATAGCTGAAATATTTAATTTAAAACCTTGTACAATTAGTAAAAGGTTAACTACTATTAGAAAGAAATTAGAAAACACAATTAAACATCGTAAGGTATTTAAAATATTAAAAAAAGATATCAATTAGATATCAATATTTTTTAAATAATCATATAAATTATCAGCCACTTCTTTTGGTAGTTCTTTTTCAAGTTCTGTAATGGTAAGTTTTTTTAATCCAGTTAATGATTTATATTTTTTTAATAAATCAATTTTTCTTTTATCTCCTATACCTTTAACATTATCTAAAATACTTTCTAAAGAACCTTTACTTCTTAATTGTTTGTGATAATTAATTGTATAATTATGAACTTCATCTTGCATTCTTTCTAAGTAATGAAATAGATTACTTCTTTTATCTATATCTATTTCAACAACAGGATTAAAAGCTAATAATTTTTCGGTTAAATGCTTGTTATTCTTTTTAAGTCCAATAACCGGTATTTTTAAGTTTAATGACTCTAACACTTCTCTTGCAATATTCATTTGTCCTAAACCACCATCTACGATAATTAAATCTGGTTTTACTAAGTTATCTCTTAAAACTCTAAAATACCTTCTATATATGACTTCTCTCATTGTACCATAATCATCATTTTTGTCATTAGTTATTTTGTATTTTCGATATTCATTTTTAGCTTCCCTACCATTTAAATAAACAACCATACCAGAAACATTAAAGTTACCAAATAAATTAGAATTATCAAATAACTCTATTCTATCTAATTTATCTAAATTTAAAATATTTTTAAGTTCTTCGTTAGCTTCTATAGTTTTACTTTCATCTCTTTTAATAAGTTCTAATTTTTCATTTAAAATAACAGCTGCATTCTCACAAGCTAAATCAAGTAATTTCTTTTTATCACCTTTTATAGGAGTATACACTTTAGCTTCTAAGTAATCATTTAAAAGTTCACTATTAACAGGTACTAAAACTTCCTTAGGAATCAATATATCTTTATCATAAAATCTCGATATATAACTAGTTACTTCTTCTTCGATTTCATCTACTAAAGGAAAAATTTTATTATGTTTACCAATTAATTTAGAGCCCCTAATAAAAAATACTTGCATACATAAATAACCCTTATTAGAATAATAACCAAAAATATCTCTATCTATAAAATCATTCATTTCAACTTGTTGTTTAGTTAAAATAATTTCAATATAATCTAATAACTCCTTTAATTCTTTTGCTTTTTCAAAGTGTAACAATTCACTTTCTTTATTCATTTCTTCTTTTATTAAAGATGTTATAAATTTATGTTCACCTTTTAAAAATAAAGTTATTTTTTCTACCATTTCATTTACTTTTTCTTTATCTACATCTTTAGTACAATAACCTAAACATTGATTAATGTGGTAATAAAGGCATGGCTTTTTATTATAGGTAGTGCATTTTCTGAGTGGATACATTCTATTTAATAAATTTACTATAGTTCTAGCTGCTGAAACATTAGGATATGGCCCGTATAACTGGTTAATATTTTTCTTTCTGTTAACATTTCTAACTACTGCTAGCTTAGGATCTGGTAATAAAGAAAATTCGATATAAGGATATGATTTATCATCTCTTAATAAAACATTGTATTTGGGATCATATTGTTTGATTAAATTATTTTCTAATATTAAAGCTTCCATTTCAGTATTAACAACTATAAAATCAAATGTTATAATCTCACTGATAAGTTTTTTAGTTTTTCCAAAATGAGTTCCTCTAAAATAAGAGGCTAATCTTTTTTTCAAATCTTTAGCTTTACCTACATAAATAATAATATCATCTTTATTTTTCATTAAATAGCAACCTGGTTTATTGGGTACTAAACTTAGTTTATCCTTCATATCTCTCACCTACAAATATTATAACTTAATTTCTTATAAAAACAAATAAAAAAACCAATTTTAAATTGGTTATAAATATTTTTTCGTGTTTTTTATATATTCTAATCCAGAGTAAACCGAAACAGTAGTAGCAATAATTAATAAAACATCTGATACTTTAATATTAAATAGTTCAAATGGTAAATTATTAAAAAGTGTTAATACTATACCGAAAGTTAATATATATGAAGTCATTTTATTTAATTTTAATTTTTCTTCTTTATTTTCAAGTACTAGTTTAAATGAGTTAACCATTGTATCTCTAGCTATTAAAACGATTGTTAGTAATGGATTAATAAGTCCTTGAACAGATAAAATAATTAAAACAGAATCCACTAAGTATTTATCAGCTATTAAATCTAATAATTTTCCTTGTTTGGTCATTAAATTTCTTTTTCTAGCTATTTTACCATCTATAACGTCTGTTATAAAAGCTAAAATGTATAAACAACCTGCTATTATATATTTAATATCGACAACTACAGATTCATTAATAAATAGTTTCATAGTTGTCATTCCAAATGAATCAAACGGAAATAACAATAATATAATAATCATTGTTGCTAAAACTATTCTTGATGCTGTAATTTTATTAGGTAAGTTCATGTACTCCTCCAACTCCTATAATATTATCTACTACTTCTTCTTCCTGTAAAATAGAAAATAATATATATATAATTATTAATATCAATACTACGATAGCAATATATGATGAAATTAAAAAATCTTTATCATTTTTCTTTTCAGCAGTATAAGGTGATCTAATTTTATTATCTTTTTCTTTTTTTATTTTAACTTCTTTTTTTATATCATCAATTGATAATTTAGAAGTATAATCAAAAAGATATTCATTAAAATCTTCCATCACATTATCTTTATCTAAACCTAAATATTTGGCGTAATCACTAACAAATGTTTTTAAAGAAAAGATATCTGTAAATATTTCAAAATTGCCTTCTTCTAAACTAGTAATCTGAAAAATTTCAACTTTTAAATCTAGACTAGCTTCCTCTTTTGAAATTCCTATTTTTTCCCTAGCCTCTTTTAACTTTATTCCAATCTCTTT
>CAYJEP010000063.1:0-4916 GCA_964369555.1 uncultured Muribaculaceae bacterium
TGAAGACACATTAACATCTGTTTTGATTAAAGCATTGATTTCTTTATTTCCTTCTTGAATTTTAGCAAATAAATCATCTAAAGTTGGAGCTGCAGATTTAACTTCTCTAGATTTACTTAAAATCTTTCTTTGTTCTCCAATACTTCTAGCTTGTTTTTCAGATTCAAAAGCCATAAATTTATCTCCCGATGATGGTACATCATTTAACCCAGTTATTTCAACAGGTTGAGATAAAATAGTTTCTGTTAAATCTAATCCTTGATCATTTTTTAACGTTCTAACTTTACCAAAGGCAGTTCCAACTACAATTGGATCTCCTAATCTTAAAGTACCGTTTTGAACAAGTACAGTAACAATAGGTCCTAAATGTTTATCTAGTCTAGATTCAATTACTGTTCCCATTGCATATCTATTAGGATTAGCTTTATATTCATTCATTTCTGCAACTAATAAGATACTTTCTAATAGTTCATCAACACCAGTTCCATTTTGAGCTGATATTTCACTAACTATAACATCTCCTCCCCAACTTTCAGGAGTAAGACCGTGTTCAACTAATTGTGTTAAAACACGTTCAGGATTTGCTGAAGGCTTATCTATTTTATTAATAGCAACAATGATTGGAACTCCTGCTGCTTTAGCATGATCAATAACTTCTTCTGTTTGAGGCATAACCCCATCATCAGCTGCTACTATAATAATTACTATATCAGTAATACTAGCTCCTCTAGCTCTCATTTCGGTGAAAGCAGCATGTCCAGGAGTATCGATAAATGTAATATGTGAATCATTTATTTTAACTTGGTAAGCAGAAATAGCTTGTGTAATTCCACCCGCTTCTGTTGATACTACATTAGCTCTTCTTATATAATCAAGTAAAGTAGTCTTACCATGATCAACATGCCCCATTATAGTAACAACAGGAGCTCTTTTAACTAAATTAGCTTCATCATCTACTAATTCAAACTCTTCAAAATTACTAAGGTCAGTTGTTTCTTCTCTTTTTAATTCTTTATTATAATCTAAAACTAAAAGTTCAGCATTTTCATATGAAATAGCATTATTAATAGTTGCCATAATTCCTAAACCAAATAGTTTTTTAACTAATTCACTACTATTAACACCAATTGCAGTAGCTAATTCTCCTACACTCATATTTTCTTTATATAAAACCACATTATCACTAATTGAAACAGTGTTGCTAACTAGTTTTTCCTTGTTTTTATACATTTGTTTTTTCTGTTTAGCAAATTCTTTTTTAACATTTGCTTTATTATATACTTTTTTAAGTTTTTGTTTTTTTACTGTATCATCTACTTTAATATTAGTAGTTTCAATAATCTCTTCAACTCTATCTTCTAAATCTTCATATGAAGCTCTATCTAAAGTTGTGATATCTAGATCACTTAACATATCATCTTCAGTTTGAACATTAATATTTAATTGTTCACATTTTTTTAATATTTCTTCAGTAGTTTTGTTTACATCGATTGCGTATTCTAATACACTCATCATATTAAACACCTCCTATATTTTTTCTAACTCATCAAATAATGAATCATCTACCTCAATTTCTAACATTCTATTTAAAACTTTATTTTTTTTAGCTTTTTTAAAAACTTCAATATCTTTTTTAAGGTATACACCTCTACCATTTTGCTTACCAGTTAAATCAATAAAAACTTGATTTTCATTATTTTTAACTATTCTGATAAGTTCATTTTTTGGTAATTTTTCTCTTGAAACAACACATGTTCTAAGTGGTATTTTTTTCATAATTACTCCTTAATTATAATGCCCATTTCTTTAGCTTGTTCTTTACTTTTAACATCTATTTTAACTCTAGTTAATCTAGACGCTAATTTAACATTAATACCTTTTCTACCGATTGCTAAAGATAAATTATCATCACTAGCAATAACTAAAGCTTCTTTATCATCTACAACAGATATAAATAGATCCTTAGCTGGACTTAAAGCATTTTCAATAAATTTTCTTTTATCAGTTTCATATTGAACTATATCAATTTTTTCTTTACCAATTTCTTTTAAGATATTAGCAATTCTCATTCCTTTTTCACCAATACAAGCTCCAATAGGATCAATATTACCGATTTCAGAATAAACAGCTATTTTAGTTCTATTACCAGCTTCTCTAGCTACAGTATGAATTAAAACTTTACCTTCATTAATTTCTGGTATTTGTAGTTCAAATAATCTTTTAATAAATCCATAATGTGTTCTTGATAATAAAATTAATGGTCCTTTTGTAGAAGCTTCTACTTTGGTAACATAAACTTTTATATTTGAACCCATTTTAATAACTTCATCAGGAATAACCTCAGTTTTAGGTAAGATTCCTTGAGTTCTTCCTAAATCAATATAATAATTACGAACATCTTCCATAGCTACCATACCATTTAACATTTCATCTTGTTTACTCTCAAATTCAGATATTATAACATTTTTTTCTGCTTCTTTAATTTTTTGAATAACTACTTGTTTAGCTGTAGCTGCGGCTACCCTTCCAAAATCTTTTGGAGTTACTTCTTCTTCAATTGTTTCTCCAACATCGATTCCAGGTACTACTTTTAAAGCTTCTTCTTTTGTAATATGAATTCTAGGATCAAAGATATAAGGTTTTTCTATTTCTATAGTAGCTCCTTCTTCTTCACTATCTTCATCTTCAACAATCAACATAATTGGTTCATAAGCTTCTTGTTCTTCATCTACAACTACAGTTTTAAAAGAATAAACATGAATATCACCTTTTTTTTGATCAAATTCAATTCTCACATTTGATAAAGATTTATAATGTTTTTTATAAGCTGAAGTAAGCGCTAATTCCATGGCAGAATAAATAGTTTCAGCATCAATACCTTTTTCTTTAATTAATAAATCTAAAGCTTGTTTAAATTTTTTTGTATCCATTATTTATCTCCTTTCTGTTTAGAACAAACATCTAAAATATAGTTGTCATCTAGTTCAGTAATAGTGTCTAATATTGGACTAACTACTTCATTTACAACTACACAATCATTAATGTTAATATAACCTTCTTTATCAATTACTATTCTTAAAAAGTAATTACTTCCTTCTTTTTCATAAGTAATTGAATCGATTAAATAACCTTTTTCGTTAATTGATTTTTCAATTAAACTTTTGATTTTCTCAACCATAAAAACCTCCATAATTTAAAGAGTGGGTATTCCCCACTCCTGTTGCATATTAATTATATCATACTTTTATTCAAAATAGAACATTTTTCTAATATTTACTTTTCAACAACCTTTACTTTATCTAAGGATTTGTCTTCTTTTACTTTCCTTAATAAATCTTCATACAAACCAATATGATCAATAGTAGTCTTTTTAGTCATCAATAAACTATATAAAATAATAGATATTTCATGTTCAAGACTTTTCTTATCACTATTTTTTTTAAGTTCTAAAAGCTCTTTTCTAAAATTATTGTCAGTTATTAAATCTTGTTTCAAAGCAGCACAGTAGTATACAACACGTTCTAAATTACTTACTTTTTTTAATAAATAACTTAAACTAGCTATATCAATACTCTTATTAATTATTTGATTTAAAATAGAATATCTGAATATATCACCTGTAACCACATCACGTTTATTCGCATCTATTAAATTTTTTCTTTTTTTCTCAACTTCTTTTAATTGTTCCATAATACGCTTTTTATTAAATTCACTTAAATCATTAAAATCAATTATTTCAACTATTAATTCACTTTCAAATAATCTCCCACAATCACAGTAATATTTCATAAGTTGTAGAGCAATTGTTATATGACTTAAATGAAATAGCCCTAATTCCTCTGCTTTTTTACCATTACCTTTTTTGATATAAGCGGTTATCATTTGTGATCTAATATAATTATTAACTTCGATATAAGGTTCTCCTATATTTAAAGCTTCATCAAGTTTGTCTTGTTTTAAATATATATTAATTACTTGTGAAATAAAAATTTGAAGGTCATGTTCAGAAATACTTTCTTGTTTTATGTAATGTTCAGATAACTTTAAAGCTTTATCCATATATTCTACTCTCTTATTTCTATTTCTAGAAACTTTCAAATATAGACTCACTAATAAAGAAGCTACTTTAGCGTCATCATTAAATTTTTCTGCTAAATTAATCGCATCGTAATACATATTTTTATTTCGATATCCTTTAATTAAAAATATTTGAAATTCAATAATATCTGGATATGCATTTGCTATTCTTTTAACGGTTTCTAATTTGTCGTTTTTATATGCCTCTTCTATATTAATTAAGTCTATACATGTATCATTCTCACTCATATTCACACCTCTTTTTTATAAGTCATTATTATATTTAAATAATCGATTTATGTCAATAGAAAAAGAACAATTACTTGCTCTTAATATATTACATCTTTTAAGTATAAACCTTCAGGTGGAGCAGTGATTCCAGCTTTAGTTCTATCCTTAGCTTCTAAGATATCTATAATCTCTTCGCTTTTCCTTTTCCCCTCACCAATTTCAATTAAAGTTCCTACCATATTTCTAATTTGATATCTTAAAAATCCAGTTCCTAAAAACACTAATATCACTTCGTTTACATTTTTAACATTTCTAATTAGATTAGTTTGAACAATAGTTCTCACACAATCTTTTTCCTCTTCTAGTTTAGCAAATGAACTAAAATCCTTAGTTCCTTCTAAATGTTTTAAAGCTCGTTCCATTTCTACAGTATCTAATTTTTTATTATATTGATAAATATAATTTCTATCAATCGGTGAGTATTCACCCATATTAATTTTATAAATATATTCCTTTGCTTTCACATTAAATCTTGCATGAAAGTCTTTTTTAACTTCTTCCACATTTTTAATAAATATATCATTAGGTAACAAACTATTTAAAGAATG
>CAYJEP010000063.1:4928-5177 GCA_964369555.1 uncultured Muribaculaceae bacterium
ACTAAATGTAATTAAATATCTCATACAATTCCTCTAACTATTAAAATAACTAAACTAATGTGTAAAACTACTAAGAATGTATCATATAATCCCCATTTATTTTGTCTAAAGTTAACTCTTTTTCTAGATATATCATAAAGGCGTGATTCCATACTTAAAGCTAAATTATCTGCTCTTTTAAATGTTAATGAAAACATTGGAACTAATAATGATTTTAAAGCTACTATTTTACCCATCAAATTAGAGTTT
>CAYJEP010000064.1:0-3966 GCA_964369555.1 uncultured Muribaculaceae bacterium
CATAGATTTCACCTTTAGGATCGGTTACTATCATTGATTCACCTTTTTTAGCTAAAGATTCAACAAGAGGTAATACCATCATTTGAGTTTTACCAGAACCAGTAGACCCTAGTATTAAACTGTGATATTCCCCATCATCTACCCATAAGTTTTGTCCATCATTAACAAAAGGAATTCCAGCCACTTGACTAGTAATCTCTTTTGTTTTAACTTGCTTTAATTCCTTTTTCATGTCTTTTTCTGAAGACCAGTTAGAATAACCTTTTTCTTTTTTTGTACTAGTTGTAATTCCTATACCACTTTCACGCTCAAAGAAATAAGACGAAACTGAAGTAAAAATTAATACCATTGAAAGAAAATATCCAATAAGAGTGGGAATAAGATATTCCTCAGAAAACGCTAATACAGGATTTAATCCATAAAAGGCAGAAGTATCAGCAAAATAAGCAATATTTAAAACTCCTATTGCCACAAAATATAATAAAACGATAGCAAAGATAAAGAATATTACAAAATCTTTAGCATCTGCTCTAAATTTTAATTTCATATAAGACCTCCGTACTCTACTAAGTATATCAAAACTGGATTAAATTTTCAATTAAATTTTATTATTACTTTTATTTTTTATAAATATATGTATTAATACCAAAACTATAATGAATGCTACTACACCACCTAAAATTAATAATTGATTAATTGAAGTAGAAGAATAATCTATGTTTATAAATAACGTGTCATCGTGTTTAGTTAAATCCCAAGTATGACTATTTATCTCTTTATTTGAAGCATTACTATCAATAATTTCTAAATCAGTTTTAATAGTATAATTGAAACTTTCATATATTTCATGCGACGCACCTGAAATTCCAAAACTATTTGGAATAAAATATAAATTTTCACTGGTTAAAATATGATATTCTTTAGAGATGTTTTTTATATTAGCAGTTTTAAAAACCGTTTGAAATGATTCAGAAGCAAAATATTCAGTTAAAGAATTATAATTTCTTTTAAAATATACATAAGTATAATCATCTATTTCTTCTATTTCAATATCATATAATTCATGTGTATCATAGTGTTGTTTCTGCTCTTCTATATATATATCAACAGAAGGAAACTCCTGAGTAAAGGTATTGCTATCAACTTTGACAGTAATCTTTTCTGAAACACTTTTATCAGAGTTTATTACTACTTCATGATTAACATTACATCCAGTTAATAAAAGAATTAAAACTACTAAAATCTTTTTCATAATCACCAATCCTTTATATAATTGACTTATGGAAAGTTATCAGGTATTCCTAAGTGCTCAGCAGGGTCTAAATGTACTTCTACTCCATTAACATAATTAGATATTTCAAAGTGAAGGTGTGGTCCAGATGATACACCAGTACTTCCAACTCCACCAATAATTTCCCCAATACTAACAATATCACCAATCTGTAGTTCTGACTTTTCAACCATATGACCATACATTGAATACAATTCGTAATATCCATTTATAAGGTCTCCATGACCTATAACAACATAATATCCAGCAGCACTGTTATAATTAACATCAGTAACCACTCCGTCCTCTATAGAAAATATTGGCGAACCTTCATCGGCGGAAAAGTCAACACCTTTATGATCTAAACTATTACCTATCCAAACTCCATTAACATAAATTTTTTCTCTAGATCCAAAATCACTTTGCGAATTTCTAATAACCACCCATTGTGGTTCAAGAGGGAATCCTGGAACAAGCATTTTTTGAATTTCAACACCATCTGAATAAAAGTAACTTAATATTTGTTCATAATTGTCTCCATTATCAGCCATTTCATCAGCTAAAAGTTGACTCATACCATGTGCATGACCACCACCTGGCACAATTAAATTAGTATTAGTAGATAAAGTTATAATATGTTCTTCCAAATTAGGCATTTTCTTATAAGTTACTGTATATGAACCATCAGAGTTTTTTAAAGCATCTGGACATCCCGTATCAGCATAACAAAATGAATCATACATAGCAGAAAATACTTCACCATTATAAGTTAAAATCATTCCTCTAGTTTCTTCAGTTGCATTTCTGGAAGGTTCATTGATATTTTCTGTAAATGCTTGAGCTTCATCTCCACCTTTGATTGGATTGACACAATTTTTAGTAGCATTAAGAACGTAAGTTCTTGCTGCTATCGCTTGTGCTTTTAAAGCTTCTGGGTGAAAATAAGAATAAGCTTCTTTAGATACAACACCAGCCACATACTCTTCTAATTCGTATGTTCCAATAACTTCATCAGTATCTTGATCTATTACAGTGACACCTGCACAATAAGAATAGTGATAATCTAAACTTGATGATCCTGTATCATAATTTTCATAGAAATGTAGCTTCATTTGCATATCTTTAAAGATTAAACTAACTCTAGCAGCATCTTCAACACCATTTAAATAATAATCGATAATAAACTCATCTTTTAAATATGTTTCAAACGCTTCTATATCTAAATGATAAACAGTAACTTCAACCATTACTATATTACCATCTTCATCCAAAACAACATTACCTTCATCATCGATTTTTTCTACATCATATGTCTCAGATTTAATCATATTTTCTGCTAATTTTGAAACATAATCAACAGCATCATCCTGAGGAACAGCCTCATTGAAAAGAGCTATAGTTAAATAATTTATATTTAAATTAACGTTTTTTTCTTTGAGATAGTCTTCATGAACTTCAACTATTTCTTTATAAATGGATTTAGCTTCTTCACATTCCTCTTCAGTTAAATTAGAACATCCAGTAGCTAATTCTTCAATATCATAACCATAAAATAATTCATCACCTGTATTAAATAATGAATTAATATAATCTAAAGGCGAGAATGATTGAACAAAGTTTATACAGGCAATAATTATAATAAAAAATAATAAAAATCCGAAGAATACCCCACCGATAGTTCCATATAACTTTACATTTTTCAAGAAATTTACTGAAGCATGTATTTTATCTGCTTCTGCACCTGTATTTCCTAAAGGATTTAAAGTTTTAAGCGAATTATTTTTTTTTAACGGATTAGGTGGATTAGATGGTTTCTTCAACGCTTTTTTCAAACTATCATTAGCAGGTTGTGAATTTTGTAAACCTCCATTATTAAAATTTTCATTTGACAGTTGATCATCATTTAAATTATTATCCATTTAATCACCTACTTCCTATAGTCCGCCACCACTTCCAAAAGAATCTAATTCTTGTTCAGTAACGACAACATTTATTCTCATTCTACGACTACCACAAACAAATAAAGCTTCTCCTTGGGTATATCTTTTTATACTTTCTCTTTCATTATCATTTAAATCTATTAATTTAGATAAATCTTCAACAGCTTGTTTTTTAAGCCCCATTACTAAATAGTAAGAAGCATTATCAAAAATAGCTTTACCTTGTGTGATAACTGAAGGATCACTAAAGTCTGATGGCTGTTGTGTGATAATAACAGTTCCTGTATTATACTTTCTCGCACGTCTTTGAATTTGCGCTAAAAAGTCTGCTCCTAAAGTGTTATTTCCAGCAAGTAATACGTGAGCCTCATCAACAGTTAATACTGCATTAACATTAGGATTTAAAGTTAAATTCCACGCATATTTTAATACATTGAAAAATAATGCATTTCTTATATTTTTATCACTATTCATTAACTCTCTAATATTAAATACAATGACACTATTATCTGGTTTAATTGTAGTATGACCATCAAAATAATATTTCAATTCTCTAATTAATGGTCGTAATTTAATTTCTAATTTTTCTAATATATCTTTTTCATGTGTTTTTTCTGGTAAAGATAATAATTTACCTTTTACAGTAGCATAAACATCAGTAAATGTTGGATAATCAGTTGGTGTGAATTTAGAAAAATCTGATGTGAAATCTATATTAAATCTTTTATATGTTTCTTGTAATACTTCACTAAACAT
>CAYJEP010000064.1:3976-5027 GCA_964369555.1 uncultured Muribaculaceae bacterium
AGATAATGTTCTAGTTAAAACTGTATATCCTAATCCTTGTTTAATTTCTTCTTCATCAGCATCAATAATTACTTCCAGTGGATTAATCATACCGAATTCTCCACCTTTACCTAAATCAATAAAGTTTCCTCCATATAATTTAGCCATATCTTCAAATTCACCTTCTGGATCAATTATAATTAACTGATAATCATTTCTGATACTAGTTCTTAATAATAGTTTAGCTGCAGTTGATTTACCAGAACCTGATGTTCCTAAGATAATCATATTAGCATTATTTCTATTGTGTTCTTTTTTTATTTGATATAAGAACTGATTAAATAGTATAACACCTCCTGAGAAATCCACACCAAGTAAACAAGATAATCCTGGATCTTTAATACTATCAAAAATAAATGGATACATAGCAGCAATAGTATTAGAAGGAATTGGCGTACCTATTCTATCTTCAATACTTTGTTTAGGATATATAGGTAAAATAGATTTTAAAACTCTTTCTTGTTCAAATCTAAGTGGGAATGCTTTCATTTCCATTGCTTCTAAATAACTTCTAACTTGCATTTTTTTAGATATTAACTCTTCTTCTGAATTAGCAGTAATCATAATATGCATTTGAAAATCATAAACCTTAGATTGAGATGAGACTAGTTGTTGAATGAAATATTCTAAAGATTCATAATCTTGTCTAATTCGCTCTTGAATAGTCTTATCATTTTCAGTTTGGTATCTTGTTTTTAAATCAGCAATCTCTTTATTTAACATCTTTTGAATAACTGAAAAAGGAAGTGGAATATGTTTAATAACAACTTTAACTCCTGACATACTAGTTAAATTAGCTAAATATCCAGGAGAAATAAATTTAGGATAAGAAACAACAGTCATAATAGTCGCATTTTTATCACTAATTACAAAATCACTTGCTTTATATTCTAACCCCTTAGGAGCTATTTGACTCTTAATATCCATTATCCAATCACCGTCCCAAAATTAGTAGTTTGTCCACCATTTAAGAAATTATCTAAAATCATTCTTAAATCATCATTAGTAGTTT
>CAYJEP010000065.1:0-1145 GCA_964369555.1 uncultured Muribaculaceae bacterium
CTTTTTTTGCTTGAGTTGTTGTGCATGGAGCTAATAAAAGTAATTACTCGATATGACTAGTAAGCCCTTTAGAATTGAAACACTCTGGAAATTGTTCGGCAAAATAACCATACTCAACAATTTGTTTTATAAAATTATTCTTGTTTAACTTTGGAGTTATATACTCCAATAGTTTTTCCCAAGTTGTTTGCATAATTACGCCTCCCATCACATTTTTCATGGCTGTCTTCAATATTCAAAACCAACTAAAACTTACACAAATACAAATATGTAACTATATTTTATTCATATCTACATTTAATCCTGCTTTCTTTAATTCATCAGCTATTTTATACTTCCAACCTGCTTCATTGGGGGTATAAACCACACCTTGAATATCAGATGGCAATTCCTCAACACCATTATTAATGATGGAAACATTTTTTCTGCCAAGTTTTCCTGCAAAATAACCTAATTCAAAAACAACGTTTTGCCTTGCTCTTGTCTTTGCATTTTTATCATCACCTTTTTTGTAGCCTATATCATCTGAAGTGAATAAAACAATGGCAAAGCTGACATCACTGCTGTCTTCAAACTTTTCAATAATAGTACTAAGTCCTCCGTTAGCCTGATTTTTAAGAATTATAGGCTCCAATTCTAATTTGCATATTAAGTTTTCTGTTTCTGATAGCATTAAATCGTCATGACCATGCACTATAAACACTTTATTGTTTGACTTTTTGTTAACCTCCGTTTCAATATATGTGCCTATTTTATCATCTTTGATTACTATTTGTGTATTTTCATTATCTTTTTCTATGGCATCATCCATATAAGATTGTAAAGTTGTTTTTATGTTTTTCAGAGTAGCCATGTAAGAATTATAATACTCTCCATCTATATCATCATCTAACGATAATACAGATGGAGAGTATGAAGTTTCTTTAAAATCAATCGCTTCATCACTTTTTTCCCCAAACAAATTCGACAAAAATTTAAGCGTTCTCCTATGCCAAGTTTTGAATTCAGCGCTTTCCTCGCCTTCATAAACTGTTATTATATTATCTATTTCATTAATGATTATTTGTAATTTTTCTTGATTTTCCATATTTTCTCCTGAAAATTCTTCAAATAATGCTTGCAATATACCCATCATCTCATCATAA
>CAYJEP010000065.1:1155-3563 GCA_964369555.1 uncultured Muribaculaceae bacterium
GGATGTTTTTTTAGCATTGTCTCATCGAATATTTTAATTTTACTTAGCCATTTGATAAACTCTGGGGCAGAGCATCGAAGACTTACTCCTGTGTTTATCTTTTCCTCAGGCAAAGCTTGACCTTCTTGAATTAATTGTTTGATTTTATATATCAATGCATAATCTTTATCAATTGTGGGTTCGTTTATTTCAGCTAAATACTGCTCAGGAAAATAGTCAAATGTGCTGTTTTTCCTATAACACAACTTATTGTCAGCAAAATGCTTACTAATATATTTCCTGTCAACTAACATAGTAATGGTTTGAGAGAGTTTACCATAGTCGCTTCGTGAAATTTCAAATATATGCAAATCTTTGGATATATCTTTTATAACTTTGTATTCTTGAATTATTTTATTTCGTAAATTTGTCATATTCACTATCACCTCACTCCACTGTAGACTGTCCGTTTATAAACATAGGCAGAAACCAGTCATAAAGTTTACAGTTTAGGTATCAGAGAATGGTTATCTACCGTATTTCTTCTTATATCCCATTTTGCAACTTTCATTTTCTTGATCTTTTTTCCACTTCCAAAATCAAGTAAATCTTCTCGGTTAAGGCTAGTCAGCACCTTTTTCAAGCTACCTAATCCTTCTGAAGATAGCAAGTACGCTTCCTTCGGATCACATAATTTACAATATATTAATAGTTGTCCTAAATTTTGCAGTGTTAACTGAGTTTTCTTTGCTTCTATGAAGTATATTTCAGCTCTATCTTTCCAGATTACCATTCCTAAAACATCAATCTCAATTCTTAACCCTACAACTTGTGGGTAATATTGAATAATATTATATTTGTCTAAAACTGTATCTAAATTAACAGAATGACAATCCACAACTACTACTTGACAGTTTGAATTGAAATATTTGTCTTTCAAATGTGTTTCCAGCCATTTGCACATTCCATCATACAGCTCAATTTCTTTACCAACATTATTCATGATAACCCAACTCCTTAGCTAATTCCGTCCATGAATTGAAGTGTTTCCCTCTTATTTTATCAGGTAAAGACTCATCATTTTCCATTGGGTGTATAGGTTTATCCTTTTTTCGTATTGCTTTTTCCCAGTAAAACTTATGTGTCTTTTCTTCATCTAAATACTCTAATAATTCATCCGAATAAGATTCTAAAGTTCTTTGCTTATGAACAATATTAAATCCAATTGGCATAAACTCATTTGCCCATATTTTAACTTGATGTTCTTTTTTCCAGTAATATGATTTACCTTGATTATATTTTTTAAGATTCGAATCTCTGAAATTAGGATGTCCAAAATCTATTGTTTGTACTGGGATATCCAGTTCTTTCAACATATTTGATATATCAATAACCATTTGCCAATTACCTGGAATCTCTATATACACTCTGTGGCACCCATCTTGGCCAAAGGCCATATTGCTCTTTCTAATGTATGCAGTAACATCTGACATTCCTCTTAATAACTCTTTTTTCTCATCAGTAGTAATATTATAAAGTTCATTGCTCATAGTCATAGTAGAATGATGAACTCCACTGCCTATAAAACGCATAATCTCACGCATTGTATAATCTTCGTTACTTTTAGTAAATGAAATTTGTGTAGATCTCTTTGTCTGGGAAATAGGCAAAGAGTTTCCAATTAAGGGCTCAATAATATTCCTAATATCTGTTAAGCTGCTTTTTACATAGATTGTAACTTCTCTTCCTTCATCATCAATCAAGTTTTTATGTGGTAACTCTATCGTTATAGTAGTAGAGTCAGCTTTTCTTTGGACTTCACCATTGCCAAGTATCATTCCTATTAAATATGCCATTTCAACATTCATTATCTTCTTCTCCTCATCATTTTACATTCCATTGCTCATATATTGCATCTGCAATTGCCTTTGCCATTAACGGTGGGACAGCATTCCCAATTTGAGTTCTAATTGCTACTTTGGTTCCATAAAATATATAGTTATCATCAAATGATTGTAATCTTGCTGCTTCTCTTGGAGTAATAGATCTGTTTAAGAATGGGTGGTTGTTTATTCCGTTAGAGGCTGCATCAAATCTAGTGTCAATAGTAGGTGAGGGCGCATCCCATTTTAATCTTCCCCACGTTGATTTAAATTGTTGTTTGCCTAACAACTCTTTCGGTAAACATTCCTTTCCTTTTTCAGGAGGTATTAGCTTTAATTTATCAATAGCTATTTGGGCATGATTTGAGGCTTTGTGATTATGTAATTTAAAACTGTTTTTTCGCATTTTTTCCTGATATTCAGATTGAGCCTCTATTAAATACTCTTGTTTGAAATCACCTTGATTTGATTCTAAATATGCTAAATCACTAATAGCATCTCTTACCGTTACAATTTCATTAGTAGACGGATGTGGCAAAAATATTT
>CAYJEP010000065.1:3573-4949 GCA_964369555.1 uncultured Muribaculaceae bacterium
TGCAACAAATAAAAATAGCTCGCTCTCTTGTTTGTGGTACACCAAAGTCAGACGCCTTAAGTATCCCTAAATCTACATAATATCCTAATTTTTCAATCTCAGAAACAATTTGATTTTTAAACCATCCATTTGATGTCGAAAGTAAACTTTTAACATTTTCTATAACAAAAACTTCTGGTTTAAGTTCTTTTACCAAACTTAAATATTCAAGAAACAAGAAATTTCTTGGATCTCTTAGTCCTAGCTTTTTACCCTTCAATGCATATCCTTGGCAAGGTGGTCCTCCTATTATCATGTTCACTTCGGCTTTTCTTGCCTCTTGTGTCACTTTCTCTTTTACGTGAGTATCTTGAATGTCTCCAACCAATACGGAAACATCTAACATATTGTTTTTTAGTGTTTGCGAAAGTTTTTCATTAATATCCAAAGCAACAACGGTTTCAAAATGAGGATTTTTATGCATTCCATTTGACATTCCGCCTGCACCACAAAACAAATCCAGTATTTTAAATTTGAAATTATTTTTTTCCATTTTTCCTCTTCCTTATCAGTATTCGTTTATAAATTTCTTTTCCATTAACTCTAGGCTTAAATAAATCAAATTCATTATCAGACCCATGATTTGCTTCTCCTATAATTTCAAACTGCTCTTCATTATGGTACTTAAGGTATGTTACTGGAACACCCATGACTCCAGAGTAATCTTTAGGAATTTCTACAACTCTTGAAACATTTATTGCATCATAATCATCATACTTAGGATGCTTATTCGGATCATATATGGCAGTCAATTCTAATTCTTGATGCTTTCTTCTTGTATCTAAGTTAGTTAGCCACATAGCATTACCTAAACTTCTCCACTTTTGTCCAGTTTCATCAATCCAAAATCGTGTTTTTCTTGGCAATGTGTCACTTGGAACTTTAAATGCCATATCTCCAAATCTATAGCCAATCCATGCTTCCCCACTTTTAATATAAGGGAAAATTTCTTTGTAAGTTGTAGCATTTTGGTTTCCAATAATTAAATATTTTTTTTGATATTTTACCAATAAAGAAAATAAATCTTTAAACTTTGAGAAAGGTGGGTTAGTAACTACTATATCTGCCTGTTTCAAATATTCAATACATTCCTCACTTCGAAAATCACCATCGCCTTTTAACAATTTAACACTGTTATGCGACTTCAAAAATTCAACAATTTCTACATCGCTGATAACTTCTGAGTCACTAAACTTCTCATCAACTATCATAACATAAGCCTTATTTTTATCTTTGCTGTTTTTAATATATTGAAACTCTTGCATTATACGAGAACCTTTATACGATGTACATATCAACTTCTTTAATTTTAATACATTAAAATTTTTTAAAAAATA
>CAYJEP010000066.1:0-279 GCA_964369555.1 uncultured Muribaculaceae bacterium
GAATATACATCATCTAAGTTTTTTAAAAAATTATCTCTTTGAACTAAACAAAAATGTATCCATTCTAAAGCATCTGAATCTATATCATAGTTACTATCATCTATCAAAATACTTTCATCAATAAATGGAATAGCCTTTTCTAAATTAAGATTAGCCTCTACTTCATCAAGTGTAAATACACCATCTTTAATCATATCTAAAGTTTTATAAAGCTTTTCTATATTTTTACTACAACACTCAGCATAAAACTTATATAGTCTATTTCCTCTAATTCCAAAT
>CAYJEP010000066.1:290-705 GCA_964369555.1 uncultured Muribaculaceae bacterium
ACTGTCATTGTTCTAATATTTCCATCACTAATTAAAAACCTAGCTTCGTGTACACTCATATCAGCTGTAATCTTTCTTTTCATATTTCCTCGGGCTCCTTTTTCTACCCTTATTATACATATATTACAATTAATGTCAAATTATTTATTTTTTAGTATAAACTTTCACACCAGATTCGTACATTTCCTTTAATTCATTCATTATCTCATTAATATCAAGACCTTCTTTTTTTAACTCTTTATATTTACTAGATATTATTAATATTTTTTCAAATGCCATTAAATCTTCTAATTCATCACTTAATTTCTTTTCATATCCAATCAAATAATCAGTATTATCATATGGATATTCTAAAGTAATGTCTCCACACTCTAAACAAGCAACCATTATATGATTTCTAGGTTTGTGGTAATCA
>CAYJEP010000066.1:715-4402 GCA_964369555.1 uncultured Muribaculaceae bacterium
ATCATGATCATTTTCTAATCTTAAAAACAACATTGGTTTATATGGAGGTAAATTATAATGTTCACAATTATTTACATCTTTAAAAGAATCAGAATAATTAACTTCTGACAATGTTTTCAGATAACTCTCTTCTTTATTTATTGTTTCTTTAATACCCACTAATCCTATTATTTTTATTAATTTTCCAATTAAAGCATTTGTTGCTCCTTCTAAAACCATTTCATTTTCATTATTAAGTGTTTTAGTTATAAAAAACACTAATTCTTGATAAGTTGAAAAATATAATCTTTCTTTTTTTAAATCAACCATAAAATAATATTTAGTTTTTCTTTTAATACATTTAACACTAATTCTATCTTTTTTATTAATTCTATTAACTCCAGGACGAACTCTTAATTCCCCACCACATTTATATATTGTATTTAATCTATTCATGCTCATTCTCCTTTTTAAAACCACATTTAGTGCACAACTCTTCAACTATTCTATTTTCTTTAAATCCTTGATTAATTGTTTTAAATTTCTCACTGTTTAAAATATCTTCTAAATTATTATTAAATATATTTCCTAAATTAATAATACCTTTACTATCTAAACAGCAAGGAATAACAGTACCATCTACTAATATACCTATATGGTCTTTAGTTCCTAGACAAGTACCTTTATTTCTTAAAACAGGATTATCTAAAGAAGGCCATATAAATTCTTTATCTTCACTAATAAAAATATTTTTACCTAGTTTAATCTTATTTTTGATAATCTCTTCATATTTATTTCTAACCCAAAAACGATATGAAATAAATGTCTTTTCACTTAAGATATTACAAGTATTGATAATATCATCTAAAATATTAATATCAACTATACTTTGCAAAGAAATATTTATTTGCCTCACACCTATTAAATCATTTAATCTTTTAGAAAGTAAAGTCCCATTAGTAGTAATATTAATCTTCTTATCATACTTATTACAAATATCTATAATTTCTTTAAATCTACTATGCATTAATGGTTCACCTTTAACATGTAAATAAACATAGTCTGTATAAATATCAATTTTTTTAATAAACTATTCTTCAAATTCTTCTAAAGTCATTTCCTTTTTTACAGAATTATCAGTAGGACAAAAAGAACACTTTAAATTACACATATTTGTTATTTCAATATAAATTTTCTTAAATCTCTTCATAACTAGATTATATCTTAAATATAAGCAATACGCAACAACAATTGACAGTCATTTAGTGATGTGTTAATATTTTAGTAAAGGAGGCTTTTATGTATAAGTCATACTATGATGAATTATTAAAAAATATAGACCAACCAATTTTAGACTATACTATTAGTGCAGATGATAGAATAATTAAAATAAGATATTTATTTTCGACAATTAATATAGAATATAGTAAAGAAAATGAAATAAAATTATTAAAAGAATTAGAAAAACAAATTGAACTTATTTGTAAAGCTAAAATTATTTCACCTACTGATATTTTTATTAATCTAACATCTTTACTTGGAACATCTTTTTTAATACCTAACTCAGTGGAACTTAATTTAATAGGATTTACAAGTGCGCTTTTATTTATAACATCAATTAATAATATTATTAAAAAATCTCTAATTAATAGTAAGTTAATTATTTATAAGAATAATCATCTAAGTGGTAAGAAAATAAAATTAAATAAAAATCATATTGTTATTAATGCTCATAACATTGAATGTTTTGATAATAAATCTATTCAATTGATAGAAACTAAAATAAAAGAACAAGTTGAAATACCAGATATTGACAATAACAAAGTTTTTGAAAAATTAAAATTTAAAGGCTATATAAATGATTATTAATAAAAATATTATTAATAAAATTGAAATTAAAAAATCAAACTTTTATGTATTTTTATTTAACTTAGAAGATGAAAATCAAGTAAAGTTAGAACTTCTAAACATTAAAAAAAATTATAAAGGCGCCAATCATTATTGTTATGCTTATATAATTAATAATAAAGAGAAATGTTCTGATGATGGTGAGCCTAGCGGAACAGCTGGACTTCCAATTTTAAATATATTAAAATATGAACAATTAGAAAATACATTATGTGTTGTAGTTAGATATTTTGGTGGGATAAAATTGGGAGCTTCAGGCTTAATAAGAGCGTACGCTAGTGTGACTAAAGAAACAATTAATTTAATAGAGAAATTAGAAAATATTAAATATATAACTACTTCAGTTACATTCGATTATAATAAAATTAAAGAATATGATTTCTTATTAAAAAAATACATTATCAATAAAAATTATGATAATTTAATTACTTATGAATTGAAAATTCCTATTAAGGAGTATGAAAAAATTAAAAAGAACATAAGTATTTTATAGAAAGAGGAAAATTATGTATAAACTATTTAGTTATGAACTAACAAAAAAATTTGAAAGACCAATATTAGATTATTCTTTAAACAGAAAAGAAAATAAAATAACACTAATATATCGCAATGAAACAGTTACTATACCTTATAATAACAAAAATATTAATAAATTAAATGATATTTTAAATGAACAAGTTTTATATTTATCTAATCTAAGAAATATAGAATTTATAATGCCAGATTCTCACTTTTTTTTAACTAGTGCGGTTTTAGCAGGTTCAATATCATACTCATTAGCAACAAATACTAATTATGCACTGATGGGTGGTTTAACTATAACTGCTCTTTGCCTTGCTAATGGTTATAACAAAGTATTAAAAGCAGAAAAAAAATTGGTTTTATATAAGAATAATTTTGAGATTTTAAAAAATAAACCAGTAACAGTCAGAGATGACAACACTAGTATATATACAAAAGTTAATGCAATAACCCTACCAGCATTCAGTGTTGAAAATATTGAAAATATTATTACAACTAAAAATAAAGTTGCAGACATGACAAGTGATAAAAGGTTAACCAAAAGACTTCATGATATATTAGACTAATTTTAAATTGACAAAAAAGTATGAAATTGTTATAATTAATTTGCCGCAAAGGAGGCAAATCATGGTTTTAAAAACATTTAAAGAATTACTAGATACTAATTATGAACTAATAATGAGAAAATATAGTCTAAATATTTCTACTGTAGATACTTTAAATAGTACTAACATACATACTACTGGATACAAAGATATAACATCAAATATTAAAGACAATGATTTTAAAATTTTAGCTTCAAATGTAAATAACAATATAAGAAGTAGCAATTATGGTATTTATAATACTAACTTTAAAATTATTAGATACTCTGAAATAATTGATAGAATATTTGATGTATTCCCACATATGTCAATTTATCACTATAACGGATTATATCACGGTAAAGCACTTACAAAAAATGATAGTTTAACATTTTCATTTTATTCAAATGGAAAATTTGATATCAACTCTAGCAATCAAAATGACTATCTAGAATTAAATAAAATTTTACAAGAATGGCAAGATTCATTAAGTGAAAAAACAAAAAAGATTAACAAAAATTAATCTTTTTTTATTCTCCAATTATTCATAATACTTCTATCAATAGTTAAACCACTCTTGAATAAGGTCCCAATTTTAATCAGAGGTCTATCACTACCGTGATAATCACTCCCACCAGAAATAAGTAAATTATTTTCATTAGCAAAATTTAATAAAAACTCACTATTTTCTTTA
>CAYJEP010000067.1:0-4344 GCA_964369555.1 uncultured Muribaculaceae bacterium
TATATCAGTTACTGATTTAACATTACTAGCTTCTAAGATTATTTTAGTAATCATTTCTCCACCTTTACCAATAACATCTTTTATCTTATTAGGATCAATCATAAATGTTATAGTTTTAGGAGCATATTTAGATACCTCACTACGTGGGGATTTAATTTCATTTAACATTACTTCTAATACTTCTAATCTCGCTATTTTCGCTTGTTCTAACGATTGTTTTAAAATTTCTTTAGTAACACCATCTATTTTAATATCCATTTGTAAAGCGCAAATACCTTCTTTAGTTCCTGCTACTTTAAAATCCATATCTCCTAAGTGATCTTCTAATCCTTGAATATCAGTTAAAATAGTATATTCAGATCCATTAGTAATTAATCCCATTGCAATTCCTGCAACAGGCGCTTTAATAGGTACTCCAGCAGCCATTAAAGACATACATCCCGCACATATAGAAGCTTGCGAACTACTTCCGTTAGATTCTAATATTTCTGATACAACTCTAATTGTATATGGAAATTCTTCTTCAGATGGAATAACTTGTAATAAAGCTTTTTCCCCTAAAGCGCCATGACCAATTTCTCTTCTTCCAGGCGCACCATATCTTCCAGTTTCTCCCACTGAAAATTGTGGGAAATTATAATGTAGAATAAATCTTTTACTAGTTTCTAGTGATAAACCGTCTAGAATTTGATTTTCTCCTAAAGCACCTAAAGTTGTAATTGATAAACTTTGTGTTTGACCTCTTGTAAATAAAGCCGAGCCATGTGTTCTAGGTAATAAGTCAACTACAGCTGATAAAGGTCTAATTTCAGTCATAGAACGACCATCAGCTCTCATTTTTTCATTAACTACTATTTTTCTAAAATCACTATACTCAATCTCAGAAAGTAACATTTTAATTTTTGCTATTTCTTCTACTCGTTCTTTATCATTTAATATCTCTGATGTGAATTTTTCAATTGTTTCACTATTAATTTCATTAATAGTCTCATATTTTAAAATTTTATCTTGTATTCTTAAAGCTTCATCCATTCTAGAACCAACAAATGAAAATACAGATTCTTTTAAATCACTAGTTATTTCTAATTTTTCATAAGGCATTTTAGAAACACCAATTTCATCAATTATTTTTTCTTGAAATAAAATTAATTCTTTTATTGCTTCATGTCCAAACATTAAAGCTTCTAACATCACTTCTTCAGATACTTCTTTTGATGATGCTTCAACCATATTAATAGCGGTTTTTGTTCCAGCTACTGTTAAATCAATATCTGATAGTTCAACTTCTAAAGCAGTAGGATTAATAACAAATTCCCCATTAACACGACCTACTTTAACCCCAGCAATTGGACCATTAAATGGAATTTTAGAAATTGATGTTGCAAGTGATGAACCAAACATTGCTGTCATTTCTGGTGAGTTATCTTGTTCAACAGATAAAACAGTATTAACCACTTGAACTTCATTTCTAAAGTCTTCTGGAAATAAAGGTCTTAAAGGTCTATCAATCATACGAGCTGCCAAAGTAGCATTCTCAGTTGGACGAGCTTCTCTTTTAATAAACCCACCTGGTATCTTTCCAACAGAATATAATTTTTCATTATATAAAACCATTAACGGAAAGAAATCAGATAATATATTAGATTTACTAGAAACAACAGCTGTTGTTAAAACTACAGTATCTCCATATTTAACTAAAACTGATCCATGTGCTTGTTTTGCTAATTCTCCTATTTCAACAGTTAAATTTCTACCTCTAAAGTCTAATTCGTATATTTTTTTCATATTTAACTCCTATATTAAAGGCACCTAAAAACGAGGTGCCTATCTTTTATTTTCTTAATTTTAATGCTTTTATTAAAGTACGATATCTTGAAACATCTTCTTTTAATAAATAATTTAATAAACTTCTTCTTTTACCAACCATTTGAAGTAATCCTCTTCTTGAATGATGATCATGTTTGTGTTCTTTCAAATGAGCTGTTAAAGTGTTTATTTCCTCAGTTAAAATTGCTATTTGTACTTCAATTGAACCTGTATCAGTTTCATTTTTTCCATAAGTTTTAACTAATTCTAATTTTCTTTCTTTTGCTATTGCCATTTTTTTCTCCCTTCATATATTATTCGCTTATATCCAAGAACTAAATTGGAGAAATTCAAACTCCTAGAAATAAGTACATATATAATATACACTATAACTATATTAAATACAAGTGTTTTTTTAATATTTTACTATTTACATTTACTAATTTTAAGGATATAATTGTTTTATTCGTTTTTTAGTTTGGAGTTGGATGTATGTACAAAATAAGTGTAATCATTCCTTGTTACAATGTAGGAAAATATATAGATAAATGTTTAAACAGTTTAATCAAGCAAACATTTACTGATTATGAAATTATCTTAGTAGATGATTCTTCTTCTGATAACACATTATACAAAATTAATAAATATATTGAAAAATATGATGATATAAACATATTATTCTTAAAAGAAAATAGTGGTCCTGGAAAGTGTAGAAATGAAGCTTTAAAAGTTTCTAAAGGTGAATATGTATTATTTTTAGATAGTGATGATTACTTAGAAGATAATTCTTTAGAATTAATGTACAATGAAATTTCTAAGGATGATAATGAAATTTTAGTTTTTAATTATACAATCAATGATTCAAAACCAAAAACTTATAACTGTAAAACTGACTGTGGACTGGATATGTTTAATAAAACACCTCATATAACTAGTAATAAATTATTTAAAAAATCATTTTTAATCAAAAATAATATTTTATTTTTAGAAGAAGCAGTTTTTGAAAACATTTATTTTAATCTTACTACTATACCTTATATAAATAAAATAAAATATTTAAATCAAAATTTATTTTATTTTAATCAAAGAGAAAATTCTTTATCTAATAAAACAGATCGTACTATACATGATTTATATCACGTTTTAGAATGTGTAAAAGATTATTATAGTACACATAATATATTAGATGAACACTATGCATTATTAGAATATTTATATATTAATATTTTATTAATATACAATAACTTTAAAATAAATAAAATAACTAATAAAAAAGTTTTAATTGATTCATTAGAACAAAACTGGTATTTTTTAAATAAACATTTCCCAACTTGGAAGAAAAATAAGTATTTGAAAAAAAACACTCTTAAGAATGTTTATTTCAAATTATTAAACTATAAAATTTATAAGCTTAACTTAATAAGACTAATCAAGGATAATTAATTGTTTAGTTTTTTTTATATTATTTAAACTATTATTTTTTAACACTTTTTTAACTTTTTGATATAGCGTTATGTCAATTTTATCAAGCCTATTATTAATATCACGATAAATCACAGTTGGGTTCTGATTTAATCTTAACGATATTTCATTCACTGTAAAACCATTTAAGACTAATATAGCAACATATTTTACTCTTTTATAAACATTTTCATCTTTGATTGTAGCAGGTTTGTTTCCATTTAAAATGTTTTTAACTAATATATATCCACTAGAATCAATGTATTTTAACTTTTCTAAATAATTCCAAATAGTAACATTACTCACACCAAAATTTGAAGCAACATTTCTTGTCGAAGTACTACCAATATTTTCAGTAAATTTTTTAGCTACTTCGATAATTTTTTCAGTGTTTTCATTATATCCTTGGAATTCTATAACCGAATCTTTAGTTAAAATATCAATCACTTTTATATAAGTATCTTGATTTGTTTTCTTAAGTGTATTAAAAATATATTCATACACTAATTGTTCATTAATATCATTCATTAGACACTCTCTAACAACTTCATTTAAAGTGAAATTTTTGTTTAGTATTAAACGAATAATATATTTCTTACCTTCATCACTAATTTTTGTATACTTTAAATTTGAAGTACTTCTACTTATGATTTCTTTTACTAATTTATACTTGTTAACATCAGTAGCAGGTAATTTTTGATGAACAATATCTTTTAAAGTACTATAAGAATGAATTATTCCTAATTTTTCCATAACTAAATAAACTTGTTTTAAAGGTAGAGCCGTTTTAATAATATAATTTGCAATAACAATGACATTATTAACCTCTTCTTGATTAGTTTTCCTAGTACTAACTTTTCGTCTCACAGCGTCATATAATTCTTTATCTACTAAGCTTAATTTATTAAAATTCCTTCTTAAAGTGGTCTCTTTCACACCATGAGCTACAGCAAATTTAGTTAATGATAAAGGACTCTTTAAAAAATCACGAGCTAATTTCAAATAATTCAATTCATTTTTCATAGTACACTTCCTTGTAAGTATATACTATACATTATTTTTAATCATATTTCAATA
>CAYJEP010000068.1:0-4077 GCA_964369555.1 uncultured Muribaculaceae bacterium
ATGAGTTTTTATAGTAAAGAAATTGATGGTAGATATAGAATAAGAGTATCTAAAAATGAAGATTATGATAAAAGTAAAATAAGTTGGAAAAGAAGGTTACCTAAAAATGAAACAGGGATAAATTCAGAAGAAGAAGTAGAAGTGGCTATTAAATATGAAGAAATTAATAATTTGATTTTCTTAACTGAAAATGTATTAAAAATGAAATCAATTGAAAGTTATGAAAGATATAGAACTACATTTTCTAATGAAGAGATAGAAATAGCTTTAGATGAATATCCTTTTGGAATAGCTTTAGAAATTGGAGCAAAATCTGATAGTTATAATGAAGTGATAACAACTTGGTTAAATAATCTTAATTTAAAACTAGAAGATTCATTTAAATTATCATGGGATGATAAATATACAGAGTTGTGCAAAGAGCAAGGAATTGAAATACATAAGCATGTTCAATTTGATTTGTTAATGCCAGAAGTAAAATAATATAAAAACATAGGAGTAAGTAAATGAGATTATTCATAAATGGTGGAGGTAGTGGGTTACAAACTACTTTGGTTAATAAAAAATTTAAAGAAGTATTAAATAAAGATACTAGACCACTTTTATATATTCCTTTTGCAATGACTAAATTTCCTTTGGAAAGTTGTTATGAATGGATAAAAGAAGAACTAAAAGATGTAGGTTTATCTTCTATTTATATGGTAGAAAATGTAGAGAAGTTAGAAAAATTAGATTTAAATAATTACTGTGCTATATATATAGGTGGAGGTAATACATATTTATTGTTATCACTTTTAAAAAGTAACAATAGTTTTAATATGCTTTTAGACTATATTAAAAATGATGGAATAGTTTATGGTGGTAGTGCTGGTGCTGTTATACTAGGTAATGATATTGATACTATTAAATTAATGGATAAAAATGAAGTATTACTTGAAGATACTAAAGGTTTAAATGTAATAAATGGATTTTCAATATACCCTCATTATGGTAATAAAAGTGAAGAATTTGAAAGTAGTGCAGTTAAACATTTAAGTAAATTTAATACTAAAGTCTTTGCACTACCAGAAGAAGTAACATTATATATGGAAAATGGTAAATGTGAAATAATAGGAGATAGACCTTTTTCAGTATTTGATTGTGGTAAAGAAATAAAATTTAATAGTAATTTAGATAGAGTAACTATATTTAATAATATCAAAACAGATAATGAATTAATGGACTTTATGAATGAAAATATCACTTATGGTTGGATAGATAAAAATAATTATTATCACTTTAATAATTTGTTTAATTTTAGAAATAACTATAAAATAAGTAGTATAGAAGAAATATTAGAAAAAGGTGTAGGAACTTGTATTGAACAAGCCAAATTAATTAAATATTTTTTTGATAAGATTGGACTTAATAATAGATTATTTTGTCATAGAAGTTATGAAGATAAAGATAATTTTGATGAAGTTAAAATGCACTGTATAGTGTTATTCGAGTATAATGATATTTGGTATCACTTTGAACACTCTAATCAAATGAAAAGAGGCATTCATAAGTATAATAGTGTAGATGAAGCACTATCTAGTATTACTAGTGAATTTGATAAAGAAAATGATGTAAGAGTATTAACTGAAATAGATGAAATAAAAGATAAACTAACTTATAAAGATTTTAATTTATATGTTAATAGTTTTGATGAATATAGGTATGAAGATTTAAAAAAAATCAATTAATTATATTCCTCTAATGTTTTTAAGTACTTATTTTAAGACGAAATTGACTTGTAGTTTTTAGCAGCGTATAATATGTCATAAGAAAGAGGTGTAATATGCCAGAGGTTTTAGTAGGGAAAATAAGTGAAGAAGTATTGTTTCAAGTGAAAAATGAAAAAAATGAAAGAATACAAATAAAGCTTGTTGAAAATAATGGTTTTTGTGGTGTGGTAGATTATGAAGGAAATATAATTATTCCGTTTGAGTATGAAAGCATTTCTCTCATTGATGAAAATACTGCAATCGTTGAAAAGATAGACACAAGTTTGCATAATATGGAAGAAAAAAATATAGATGAAGATGATATTATTTTAGTTGAGGGCTTATTTGATTTTGCTAAACAAAAAGAAATTTTAAATTGTCAGTATAGTTATATAGAAGTAATAGAAGACCAACTAGATAAAAATACAGGAATATACCTAGTTTTAAATTATAATAAAGAATTGCAAATGCTATCGTGTGAAGAAATATACAAAATTTCTGATGAAATGAAAATAGGAGGATTTTTATTTGATTCGAGAAAAAATAAAAGACTTTTAGATTTCCAAGGATTTAAAAGCTTTCAAATTGATAGTGAAAATTTAATTATAAAAAATGAAGTAGATAATAACATTTATAATTTTGATGGAGAACTAATAGCAAAAAATATTGTTAAGATTGAAAATTGTTTTAATGAAGATAAAAATCTTGTATCATTCATCAATGGTGAAAATGGTCAAAATATTTATGATAAAAAAACAGGAAAATTTGTGTTTGACTGGAATGATTGTATTTTAAATAAGCAAATACGTTGTATAGATAATATATATATTAGTACAAAAAATAAAATTCGAGGTGCAGAGGCGGAAATACAAGTTTATAACGCATTCACAAAAAAAATTGTTTCATATTCTGGTTTAAAGTCACAAATAAGCTGCAGCTTATTCGAAAGCAGCTATGGTGGAGTCTTTAAATTAGAAACCAATTTGGGAATTATATTAACAAATTTTGATAACTTTACAATTAATAATGTTAAAAAATATTATGCGTTCGATGACTTTTTAGTATATGATGATGGGGATTTGCACTGTGTGGATTTCAATTTAAACCCATTAGATTTAGAAAATAATAAGATTGAAAAAATAATAGGTGAAAGATTTTTAATTATTAATAGTAGCAATAATAGTAAAAAAATTTTTGATTTAAAAACTAATTATAGTGAAATAATACAAAATATAAAAAATGTTACTAGAGAAATAAATGGGTATATTGAAATAGAAAAAGAAGATGGGTATAACCTTCTTGATGAGGACCTTATCGAACAATTTATGGATAGTTATCAAGAAATACACACACTAGATAAAATTCAAAAACTAAATGTTAACAGTGATAAAATGAATGATATTAAACAGTTTGCACTAGTTAAAGATAGTGATTCAAAAGGTGTTTATAATTTTAAAAATGGAGATTTTGATTATTTAGATGATGCAGAATTTTTTGTCAATTATCAAATTAGTTCTAATAAATTTAGTAAAAACATAGTAGAAAATAATAGCTTATTAATAGAAAGTGAAAATAATGATTTAAGATTAACAAATCTACTTGATAGAAAAGTAATGGCAAATCAATTTGAAAGCATTAAAATTTTAGATTCTAAAATAGCTATACTTAAAAAAAATAATTTATATTATTTAATACAATTAGAACCATATAAAATAGTAAAAAGTGAATGCCAATCAATACTAATTTCTGCTGACTTACAAACCATAACATGTATTTATGAAACACATGTAGAAGAACTTTCAACAACTGATATGACAAAACCTATTAATACATATAATGTGAAAGTAGATATTAGCGAAGAAGAATTAAAAGAAAATTATACTTATAAAAATGGTGTATACTATAAAAAAGATGATTTACATATAATAGAAGCTAATGAAAAACAAAAAAAAATAGGTAATATGATTTAAAATATTTTGTAATATCATGAATGAAAAAACATTTGTACGAGCTTATTAATTGTAAGTTTCTGTATGGGTGTCTTTTTTATTGAAAAAATATTAAAAAAATAGTAAACTATTAATAGAAAGTAGAGGAATATATGAAAGCATTCACATTAATAGAATTACTAGCAGTTATTATTATTTTAGCTATTGTAGCGCTTATAGCAACACCATCCATGTTAGATATTATAGAAAATAGTGAAAGATCAGCTAATCTTAGTCAGGCTAATCTTATTGTAGATGCGGCTAATAACTACTATGTTCAGTCACAACTAAGTGATAGTAATATTGAAGGTGAATTGTATGGGGTAATACCTTTTAGTGGG
>CAYJEP010000069.1:0-4053 GCA_964369555.1 uncultured Muribaculaceae bacterium
AGTGAATTTAAAACATATTATGTCTAATATATTTGGAGATAAGCAAACTATTTATAAAATGCAATATACAATTAATAATGTTATTGCTGACTGTGTTTTATTCGCTCCAGAACCTTTAGGTATGATTGCAATTGATTCTAAATTCCCACTAGAAAACTATCAAAATATGGTTGATAAAAATATCGATATAACTGCAAGAAATAATTATGAAAAATTGTTTAAAGGGAATTTAAAGAAACATATTGATGATATTAGTAGTAAGTATATAGTGGATGGAGTAACTTCTGATCAGGCAATTTTATTTTTACCGGCTGAGGCTATATTTGCAGAACTTAATGCCCACCACCAAGATATAATTGAATACGCTTATAAAAAAAGAGTGTGGATAACTAGTCCTACTACCTTAATCAGTACTTTAACAACTATTCAAATAATTATTAAAAATATTGAAAGAGATAAGTATGCTAATATAATTCATAATGAACTAAAATTACTTAGTACAGAATTTAGCCGATATAAAGAAAGATGGGATAAACTTTATAGAAGTATTGAATCAGTTAGTAAAGATGTTAAAGAAATACACACAACAACAGATAAGATTACAAAAAGATTTACAGCTATTAATGATGTAGATATCCCACTTATTGAAGGAGAATAGTATGGAAGATAAAATATTAGAATTATTAAAAAACAGTGATAAAGCTTTATCAGTAACTGAAATTAATGATTTATTAGGTTTTGAAACTGCAGATGAATTAAAAGAATTATTGAAAGTTTTAAATGAAATGGAAGATACTTTAAAAGTTTATAGAACTAATAAAAACAATTATATGTTATTTAATAATTCTCATTTAAAAATAGGAACAATGTTAGCTAATAAAAAAGGTTTTGGATTTGTTGATGTTGATGGTGATGAGGATGTATTTGTTAATCCTAATAACATGAATTCGGCTATTCACGGTGATAAGGTGATAGTTGAAATTATTGCTGTTAAAGGGTTATCTAAAGAAGGTAGAATTGTTAAGATAGTTGATAGAAAACTTAAATTATTAGTTGGTGAAGTGATAATTAAAAATAAACGTCGTGTATTAAAACTAGATGATGATAAAATCAATTTATTAATTGAGTTTGATAAAAAAGCAAATGTTATGGAAGGTCATAAAGTTTTAGTTAAAACGACTAGTAAAATTGGAAATAATAAATATAAATGCGAAGTTTTAAAAGTTTTAGGGCATAAGAATGATCCTGGTGTAGATATACTTTCTATAACTAATAAGATGGGTATTCCTGATGTTTTTAGTGAAAAAACAATGGAAGAAGTTAATAGTATTCCTAGTGAAGTAATGGAAATTGATAAAGTAGGTAGAAAAGATCTAACAAATGAGGTTATATTCACAATCGATGGTGATGATACTAAGGATATTGATGATGCGATTAGTATTTCAAAAGATGGTGATAATTATAAATTAGGTGTTCATATAGCTGATGTTAGTTATTATGTGAAACCTGGAATGTCAATTGATGAAGAAGCTAAAGATAGAGGTACTAGTGTATATTTAGCTGATAGAGTAATTCCTATGTTACCTCATAAACTAAGTAACGGAATCTGTTCATTAAATCCAAATGTTGAAAGATTAGCAGTATCATGCGATATGGTAATTGATCAAAAAGGTGATGTGATTGATTATGATATTTATTTAAGTGTTATAAAATCACAAATTCAAATGACATATAAGAAAGTTAATAAAGTAATTGAGGAGAATTTTGTTTCAGAAGGATATGAACCTTATGTTGAAAAATTATATTTAATGAAAGAGTTAGCTTCTGTTTTAAGAAAAAATAAAGAAGCTCGTGGATATTTAGATTTTAATATTGATGAATCTAAAATCATTGTAGATAATGATGGTAAAGCAATTGATGTTGTTTTAAGAAATAGAGGAACTGGAGAAAGATTAATTGAAGATTTTATGATTGCAGCTAATGAAACTGTTGCAAGTCATGTATATCACTTAGATTTACCTTTTGTTTATCGTGTTCACGGTGAGCCTAAAGAAGAAAAAATTGAAAATTTTATGAAGTTTATTAATATTTTAGGTTATAAAGTTAAAGGTAAAGTTGATAAGATTAATCCAAGAATGATGCAGGATATATTATTTCAATTGAAAGATAAAAAAGAAGTTAATATTTTATCTTCAATGTTGCTTAGAAGTATGCAAAAAGCTGTTTATGACGCTACTAATATAGGGCATTTCGGAATAGGTTCTAAGTGTTATACACATTTTACTTCACCTATTAGAAGATATCCAGATACTACTGTTCATAGATTACTTCATAAGTATGTATTTGAGAATAATATTAATAATGAGGTTATTAAATATTATGAAAGAGAATTACCTTTCTTAACTCTACACTGTTCAACAACTGAAAGACGAAGTATTGAGTGTGAACGAGAAGTAGATGATATGAAAAAAGCTGAATATATGGCTAATCATATTGGAGAAGAATTTGAGGGAATTATTTCATCAGTTATGAATTTTGGAATGTTTGTTGAATTACCAAATTTAATTGAAGGATTAGTTAGGGTTGATAGTATGAAAGATGATTATTATACTTATGATGAAACTACATTTGCTATTATAGGTAGAAGAAATAAAAGAGGATATCGATTAGGAGATTCAGTTAAAGTTAAAGTGGTAGCTGCTGACAAGGAAAAAAGAACAATAGATTTCGAGGTGGTTAAAAATGGAAATAATAAATCGCAAAGCTAGATTTGATTATGAAATAGAAGAAGCTATTGAGTGTGGTTTAGTTTTACAAGGTACAGAAGTTAAGTCTATTAGACAAGGGAAAGCTAATATAAAAGATAGTTATGGAGTTGTTAAAAATGATGAAATATTTATTTTAAATATGCATATATCTGAATACGAGCAAGGTAATAGATTTAATCATGAACCAACAAGAACAAGGAAACTATTGCTACATAAAAAAGAAATAATAAAGTTAAAAAATAAATTGAATATTGAGGGCTATACCTTAGTGCCTTTGAAAGTTTATTTTTTACGTGGTAATGTAAAAATCTTACTTGGTTTAGCTAAAGGGAAGAAAAATTACGATAAAAGAGAATCAATCAAGAAAAAAGATATGGAAAGGCAAATTTTAAAAGATTTAAAAAATTTATAGGTAGTATAATGGCGTTAATAAAGTGTGACATGTGTGGTAAGAAAATCAGTGATACAACAAGTGAATGTATTCACTGTAAAGAAAGTATAATTAAAATAAATAGATGTGTAGAATGTGATAATGAAATGTTTGAAAACGTTATTTGTGATAATTGTGGATATGAAGATTTGGATAAAAAAACAGAAAGTGTAGTAACAGTAATAATAAGATTTGCTTTTTTAATTAAATTAGTAATGATTTCATTTTCAATATTACTGTTAATAGGTGCGTTTTTCTCACCTGTAACTTGGTTTATTCATTTATTCTTTGGTTTATTTATATTAGGTTTATCATTTATTATAGAACCTTTTATAAATTGGCCTGCTTATGTTCTAAAGAATTTAGAAGAAATTAAAAACAACCAAAAGATTTGATTAATATTTATAAATATGATAAAATCTTTTTATGGGGTCGCTTAGTTTCGACAGACATATTAATTTATATGGTGCAAGTCGTGAGTTACGCGTTAAGTACAAATCAGAAAATAACTGGAAACAAATTAACAAATTTATTTAGAGGGGCTTTCGCTCCAACTCCAATGTTCGCTTAATAGAATTAGCGTCTAAATGCTTCCTATTAATTTCTCTTACGGATTAATAACGAGGCTCATATTAGTAAGATATATTAATTATATTGTCTTAGTATAATTAATGAATTTTATAAGACTAACCTTTTAATTAATTGATGATTATTTTATTTATTAGGGACATTTAATTAATCATATAAGCTTGTAGATCTATATAGGTTAGGTGTTTGGACAGGAGTGCGATTCTCCTCGACTCCACCAAATAGACCACAGGCGAACTACTTTCTTTATTTTAAGGGTGGTTTCGC
>CAYJEP010000070.1:0-3970 GCA_964369555.1 uncultured Muribaculaceae bacterium
AAGTTGTTTTCTAAGACATCTTTTCTATATGTTGCCGATAATGTATAAAAGTTACCAAAACATTCTATCATCTCACCAATTTCAAAAGCACTTTCCATATTTTCAAAAAAATTAACTGGATTTTTACGATTAAATGAGTTAATATCGATTGAATAATCTGATTCATCTTTAAAATTCATTACTAAATGACTAGTACTGATCAGAGTTAACAACATTATTTGTTTATAGTATTCTAATTCTTCATTATTAATCATATAAATATTGTTAATCTCTCCAACGAAATTTTCTAAAAATTCATCTATATTTTCTAATAGAGTTTCAGCTTCTTCACTAGAAAGATGATCCCATTTATCGATAAAACTTGAATCATTGGTTAAGAAATACATTAGTATTTCCTCTTTTTTATCATTAGCCTGAAGTAGTGTGATACAATCAAATAATAAGTCTGAAGTTATAGTATATATGTCGGTAGAGGAATCTAAATTTGATTTAAACATTGATAATTCACTGATTTTATCAATTGTTTTTTTATCTAAAAAATCATTTAAGTTATGTCGGTATTCTTCTGGAACGTGCTCATTATCAAAGTAATATAGAAATGTTTTTAAAAAGTTAGTCATGAAATCTGTATCATCTTTAAAGTATTGAATGATTTCATTTTTAGGTATTTGAGCGATTAAACTGTGATATGAGTCTTTATTGTTTAAAGCTTCTTTTCTTTCATGAGGGCTTAGTGCAAGCATTTCTTGTTCAAAACAATAGCTTATTAATTCAGAAATTAAATCTTCTTGAGATAAATTGTGAGTAGTACTAATTTTTCTAGTTTCACTTAAGAAAATAGATTTGAATAGTTTTTTAATTTTATAGTTTTCATTATCATCAAAAACAGCCTTAAAAATATTTTTATGTTCAGTGTATATATTTGTTTTATTTAAACTATATAAAATAATTTCTAAGATATCTTTAAATACTAGTTCTCTTTTTGTTGGAACAGTATTTTTAAACTCTAAAAATGTACTGTTATAATTAGGATTAAATTCTCTTAAATAATAATTGTATTTTTTTAAATCAATAGTCTTCATAGCTGCTTGTTTGTTAACAAAAGGCATAGACATATACATTAAAACATCATTGGATAGTACATTGATTTCCTGATCTGATAAATCATTGATTGTATTAATTTCTTTACTATAAATTCTATTTAATAAATTTGTATCTGCTTGGTCTGTTGCTGATATTGAATTTACATAATAATATGATATTAAAAAATTTGTTATCATTATTTTAAACATAGTTTCCTTATATAAAGATAGGTTTTTATAGTCTAATGATGGTTTGAAAATATCAAATAAATTTTGGTAATAAGTTGGTTCATTAAAAAACTTTCTAAGTTTAGTTGGCAGATCAATATTTTCAGTTTCTACTAAATTGTTTAATTTCTTTAGTAAAGGTAGTAATAGTGATTCTAAATTATTATACGTGTAATTCATATAATTTCCTCCTTTGAATTCATATTGCGACTTGCTTTCATTATACCACCATGATATTGAAAGTCAATGATATAAATTGACTTTTACCCCTTAAAATACTATAATTGTAAAGGAGGATTAATTGAAAATGAAAAAATTATTGTTATTGCTTTTGTTTATTCCGTTAAATGTGTTTGGATTAGAAATCCACTCTGATAATGCTTTATTATATAATATGAATGATAATACAGTTTTATTTGAAAAAGAAAGTGAAGAAGTTATTAAAATAGCTAGTATGACTAAAATAATGACTACGATTATAGCTATTGAGAATATTGAAAATTTAGATGAAAAAGTTACTTTGACTAGTAATATGTTTTATGGTTTAGTAGAAGCTAATGCTTCTGTTGCTGGATTTAAAGTAGGGGATTTGGTGACATATAGAGATTTATTATATGGAACAATGTTACCGTCTGGAGCGGATGCGACACAGGCTTTAGCTATTTTGATTTCTGGAAGTGAAGAAAATTTCGTGAAATTAATGAATGATAAAGTTATAGAATTAGGGCTTATGAATACTAATTTTGTGAATACTAGTGGTTTAGATGCTGAATTACATTACTCAACTGTTACAGAAGTAGCAGCTATGCTTAAATATGCTTTAAAAAACGATACCTTTAAAGAAATATTTGAGAGTAAAGAATATATTGCTACTAATGGATTAAAAATGCGTAGTACTTTAGTTTCGTATCAATTGAAGTTTAATGTAGAAATTGATAAAATAGAAGGCGGGAAAACAGGTTATACCGATTTAGCTGGTTATTGTTTAGCTAGTATTAGTTCTTATAATGGAGTTTCTTATATGCTTATTACAGCTAATGCATATAGTGAGGAATATGAACCTTTACATATTTATGATACATATGAAATATATGATTATTATTTTGATAATTATGGATATAAAGATGTTTTAATCAAAGGAAAAAAAATAACTGATTTGGTATATGAAGATCAAGTTATACCTGTTGTTAATGAAGTAGAAAAAACCCTTTATTTAGAAAATGGGACCTTAATAATACAACAGTAAAATAGGTGAGTATAAGGTTTATATTGATGGTGATTTATATCAAACAATTGATGTATTAATGCCTATTTCAATAGAAAAACCAAAAGAATACTACTGGGTAATACCAATACCAATAATAATACTAGGAGGAATATTAATATGGAAATTAAAAAAATAAAATTAAGTGATTATAGAACTAATTGTTATATTCTATCTAATGAAGAAGGGCAAATAGTAATAGATCCTGCAACAAATGAAATAGATTCTTATATAACAAATTTAAAAGCTATTTTAATTACCCATTACCACGTTGATCATATAGGTGGTTTAAATAATTTAAAAGAAAAATATAATGTAGAAGTATATGATTATCAAAAACTTGGGAAGAATAATGTATCAGGGTTTGAATTTGAAACTATTTTAGTAAAAGGACATCATGAAACTTGTGTTATGTTTAAATTTGATAATATGTTATTTACTGGAGATTTCTTATTTAAAGAAACAATTGGAAGAACAGATTTACCTACTGGTAATTATGAGGAAATGATGGAATCAATCAAAAAAATAAAAGAATATGATGACCATGTTGTTTATCCGGGACATGGAGCAGAAACAACTCTTGATTATGAGAAAGTCAATAATCCTTATTTTTCATGAAGATAACTAAATTTAAAAACAAATATAGGATTGATTTTGGTAGTATTTCTTTATTAACATATGAAGAAGTTATTCTTGATAATGAATTATTATATAAAAAAAATTTTAATTATGAAGAAATAAAAAAATGTCATGAGTTTTATGATGGATATTATAAAGTTCTTAAGTTTGTAAATTTAAAAATGAGAAGTAAAAAAGAAGTATTAGATTATATAAATAAAAATAAATTAGATCTAAAAATAATTGATAAATTAGAAAAAATAAATCTAATTAATGATGAAAAGTTTTGTAAGTCTTATATATCAGATAAAATCAATCTTAGTAAAGATGGCGTTAATAAAATTAAAAGAGACCTATTAAAACATAATATAGATCTAAACTTAATTAATCAGCAACTAGAATCTTTAGATAAAGATGTTTTGAAAGATAGATTAAATAAATTAATTTTAAAAAAATTTCAAACCAATAAATATAGTAATGAAGTTTTAAAACAAAAGATTTTGATTTATTTGATAAATCTTGGATATGATAAAAAAGATATATTAGAGTGTTTAAAAGATTATAACAAGGACGATTCTTCACTTTACATTAAGGAATATAACAAGTTATATGAAAAATTACGCACTAAATATAGTGGCAAGGAATTAGAATATAAAATAAAAACCAGATTATATCAAAAAGGCTTTAAAAAGGAGTAAAAAAAATATTAGTTAATACTAATATTTTTTTCTTTTTTGTAATTTCAACCGCACCACTTAATATTAAAAATATTTTATAA
>CAYJEP010000071.1:0-3871 GCA_964369555.1 uncultured Muribaculaceae bacterium
GAAATTGATTCCGGATTAGATGTTGATAGCTTAAGAATAGTTGGAACTAAGGTTATGGAATATTTTGATAGTTATAAACCTTCTATTTTAATCATAACTCATTATCAAAGGATTCTTGATTATATTAAACCAGACTTTGTTCATATTATGAAAGAGGGTAAAGTTTTAAAATCTGGCGATTTTACTTTAGTTAAAGAAATAGAAGAAAAAGGATATAATAATATTAAAACTGGTACTAGTATAATTGAGGAAAATATTTAATATGAATACAATATTATTAACTGATGAAATAGTTACTAAAGATTTAGATAAAAGTATTATTTTTGAATATTGTGATGGATTTATTCCTAGGATAAATATTACATTTTTAAAAGACTGTGAATTAGAAATCAAAATTAATACATTAGAAAAAAAATATCAAATAAATTATCATATTGATAATGTAGATATTATTATAAAAGAAATAAAATCAGAAAAGATTAAAATTTTAAACAAATATAATATAGTTAACAGTAAAGTAGAATTAATTAAGATTAGTGACTGTAACGAAATAAGAATGAATGACATTGTTAATTTAGATAACAGTAAAATAAAATATATTAACAAGACTGTAGCTACTGGCTTAGAAAAATATAACCTAGATCTGCACCATAATAGTGATAACTGTGAGAGTCTTATTATCAATAATGGTATAAATTATAGTGGTACTATTGATTTTAATATTAGTGCTTTTGTTTTAAGTGGTAATAAAAACTGTATTACTAACCAAAATAATAGAATAATTAATTTAGTAGATAAAAAATGTGTGATAAGACCAAACTTGTTTATCTATGAATATGATTGTTTTGCTGAACATGCGGCTTTAATTGATAACTTTAGAGACGATGAATTGTTTTATTTACAAAGAATGGGAATAACTAAAGAAGAAGGTAAAAAAATCTTACTTAAAGGATTTATATGTGATAATATTAGTGATGAATTAAGTCAAGTTTTTAAAAAGTATTGGAGGTGAAATTATGAATCGAGATGATTTTTTAATTTTAAAAAATAATTTAATTTACTTTGATAGTGGTGCAACAACTTTAAAACCGTTTATTTTATCAGAAACTATAAGTGAATATTATAATGAATATTCTGCGAATGCTCATAGAGGAGATTATGAATTAAGTTTAAAGGTTGATTCTAAATATGAAGGTACTAGAACATTAGTTAAAGAGTTTATAAACGCTAAAAGCAATAAAGAAATAGTTTTTACTTCTGGTTCAACTGATTCATTAAATAAAATTATATTTGGATATTTTGGTTGTAAATTAAATCAGGGTGATGAAGTTATCTTAACTAAAAGTGAACATGCTTCAAATATCTTACCGTGGTTTGAATTAAAAGAAAAGTTAGGTATTAATATTAAATATATTAAATTAAATGAAAATTTAGAAGTTACCTTAGAAAATTTTAAAGAGTGTGTAACAGAGAATACTAAGGTTATTAGTATTGCTCATATTACTAATGTAGTTGGTGATGTTAGACCAATTAAAGAGTTGATTGATTATGCTCATTCTAAGGGGATTTTAGTAGTAGTTGATGGTGCACAAAGTGTCGCTCATATGAAAATTGATGTTCAAAAATTAGATATTGATTTTTTAGCTTTTTCTGCTCATAAAATGCTTGGTCCAACTGGAGTTGGTGTTATTTATGGAAAAGAAGAGTTATTTAAAACGATTAATCCAATTATATTTGGTGGGGGAATGAATAGTTCATTTTCATTTGATGGAACTAGATCTTATCACGAATTACCAACTTTAATGGAAGCTGGAACTCCAAATATTGCTGGTGTAATTGGCTTTGGAGCAATTTTAAAATATTTAAATAATATTGGTATGGAAAATATTACTAAGCACGAGGAAGAACTTAAAAAATATGCAATAACTAAATTAAAAGAAGTTAAAGATATAATTATTTATAATGAACATTCTAAATCTGGAATTATAACTTTTAATATAAAAGATATTTTCTCACAAGATTTAGCTATTTATTTAAGTATGAAAAATATTTGTGTTAGAGCAGGAAATCATTGTGCTAAGATTTTAAAAGATGAGTTAGGTATTAAAAATACTTGTCGTATTTCATTATATTTATATAATACAAAAGAAGAAATAGATTATTTAGTAGAAGTACTTAATAATCCTAATATAAAAACAGAGATAATTTAAAGGAGGAAATAAATGGAAAATATATTAATAGGTGGAGCGTGGCCATACGCTAATAATTCTTTACATGTTGGTCATTTAGTAGCTTTACTACCAGCGGATGTAATTGCTAGGTATCATAGATTAATTGGAAATAATGTTATATATGTTTCAGGAACAGATTCTCATGGCACACCGATTACTAATCGTGCTAGAGTAGAAAAAGTAAAACCAGAAGATATCGTATCTTCTTATCACAATGAATTTTCTAAAAACTTTAGTGATTTAGATTTTTCATATGATAATTATTCTGCTACAATGTTAGATGAACACAAAGAAGAAGTTAAAAGATTATTTAAAATAATTTTAGATAATGGATATATTTATGAAAAAGAAGAACAACAAGATTACTGTAGTAAATGTGATGAGTATTTATCTGATAGAGAAATACTTGGAACTTGTCCTTATTGTTCAAAAGAAGCTATGGGAGAACAATGTGATCATTGTTTAAATGCTATTGATCCATCGAAATTAACTGATAAGCATTGTAAAATATGTGGTAGTGATACTGTTACTAAAACAAATACACATTTGTATTTTAAATTATCAGCTTTTCAAGATGTTTTAGAAAATCTAGTTGCTTCATCAAATTGGCGTAAAAATGCTATTAATGAAACTAAAAAATATTTAACAATAGGTGTTATTGATAGAGCTGCTACTAGACATTTAACTTGGGGAGTTGAAGTGCCTGTAGAAGGGTATGACGATAAAAGAATTTATGTATGGATAGAAGCAGTATTAGGATATTTAACTACTACTAAAAAGGTATGCTTAGCTAAAAATATTGATTTCGAAGAATTTTTAAAAAATAATAAAACTTATTTAGCGCATGGTAAAGATAATATTATTTTTCATACTATTATTTTTCCAGCTTTATTAGAAGCTATTAATAAAGAATATAGTAAACCTTATAAAATTATTTCTTGTGAATATTTAAATATGAACGACGAAAAAATGAGTAAATCTAAAGGGAATTCATCTACTATTAATGATTTAGTTAGTAATTTCGATAAGGATACTATTAGATTTTATTTTATTAATAATGGTCCTGAGAAAAAAGATTCTAATTTTTCAATCGATGATATGATTAATTTTCACAATAAATTTCTAGTAGGTGTCATTGGTAATTTTATTAATCGTAACTTATCCTTTGTTAATAAGAAGTTTGATGGTATTATAAAAAAAGGTAAAGTAGATTCAACTATTAAAGAAAAAACAAAAGAAGTATTTTCTAATGTTTCTAAATTAATAGAAGAAGGAGAACTTAGAGCAGCTAGTGATTTAGTGATTGAATATGCTACTTTGGGTAATAAGTATTATGACGAACAACAACCTTGGATTAAAGTAAAAGAAGATATAGAATCTTTTAACAATATTACATATACATGTGTTTATATGATGGCTAATTTAGCTAACTTGTTACTACCTTTTATACCTACAACAGCTTTAAAAATTAAAAATATGTTAGGAATAAAAGAAGATAAGTTTAACGAAATGGATATATCTGGTGATATTAAGATAAATGATTTAGAATTATTATTTAATAGAATAGAAAAATAGTTAAAATACTATTTTTCTTTTTTGTAATTTCAACCGCACCACTTAATATTAAAAATATTTTATAA
>CAYJEP010000072.1:0-319 GCA_964369555.1 uncultured Muribaculaceae bacterium
CTGTTATTATATATTTATCTTTATCTTTTTTCATGTCATCAACCACACAAGTAATTGAATGTGGAACCTCTTCATCAGTTAAATTAAAGACTTTTTCTCTTATCGTTTCTGCTATAATAAATTCCATTCTTCTATTAGTAATTTGATCATCTTCAAAGTATTTAACGTTATCAGGCAAATAATCTTGTAACGCTTTAATCAAAGAGTCAACATTATCTTTTTTTAAAGCTGATAATGGAACTATTTGTTCAAAAGGATATAAATCTTTATATTCAACTATTTTTAATAAAACATCAGGTTTAGGAATCTTATCTACTTT
>CAYJEP010000072.1:329-3861 GCA_964369555.1 uncultured Muribaculaceae bacterium
TCTACTTTGTTTAAAACTAAAATAACAGGCTTATTTGTTTCTTTTAATTTTTCTAAAACAAATAAATCACCTTTACCTAAACTTTCTTTTACATCAGTTAAAAACACTATTACATCAACATCATCAATCGAATAGTATGCTTGCTTATTTAAATATTTTCCAAGTTTATGTACAGGTTTATGTATTCCTGGTGTGTCTACAAATACAATTTGTGTCTCTGAATCATTATAAATACCTTGAATAATATTTCTAGTAGTTTGAGGTTTTGATGAAGTTATCGCAACTTTCTTACCTACTAAACTATTTAATAATGTACTCTTACCTACATTTGGTCTTCCTACTAAACTAACAAATCCACTTTTCATCTATACACCTCTACTTATTTTTAGTTCATCTAAAATTAAATCTTGTAATTTAAACATAACTTTTTCATCTTCATCATTCATATGATCATATCCCATTAAGTGCAACAACCCGTGTACAGTTAAAAACGATAACTCTCTTAATAAACTATGATTATACTCTAGTGCTTGTTCTTTTGCTTTATCAATACTAATATAAATATCCCCTAAAACAGTTACCTCAAGTTTAATATCTGTCACATCTTCTAAAGCAAAACTTATTACATCAGTTACACTATCTTTATTTCGATATTCTTTATTAATTTTTCTAATCTCTTCATTATCAACTATGATAATATTAAAAATACTATTTTGTAAATCAAATTTTTTAACCATGTGTTCAACTAAATTGTTGATATCTTTTAATTCTAAAATCTCATCACATGTGTTTATAAACTCATACATAAATACCTCCTAAATATAATCCAAATATTAATATCAATATAATAATCGCTATATTACATACTTTTTTATTTTTAAAAATATTGATTTTATCAAACATTCTATAAATATAATATCCTATTATCCCACCAATTAAATTTAACAATAAATCATCAATATCGAATACTCGTCCAATTATTAACTGCGTTGTTTCGATTGAAAGAGAAATCAACAACACCATTAAAAATAATACTATAAATTTTTTCATTCTTAAAAAATAACTTAGAAAAAAACCAAGTGGAATAAATAATACTATATTACCTATAACATTTCTTAAAAACATATTGCTACCTAATTCATACCTAAATATTTCTTTAAATAAAGTCACATTACTAGTAGACCATGTGACATCTTGAAATGTTACAACTTCAAATAAACAAATACAATAAATAATGAACATTAAAAATAAAGCGTCTTTATAAAAAACAAACTTTTTTTTATTAACAATCAAATCATAAGTTCTCATAATACTTGCTATAACTGAGCAAATAAATAAAACTGGCCATGTTATTTCTAGTATATCTAAGATTATATCACGGAATATCATTTTCTACCTCCACTTTTTCATATGCTGTTATGTTTTCATATATTGAAAAGAAAACCTTGATTGAAACACCACTATCATTAATAGTATTATCTATTATCTCTGATTTTATTATGTATTCATCACTATCAAGTTTTTCACTCATTGTAATTATTGCTTTTTCATAAGCTTTTTCATAAGCTTCTTCTTCATCTAAAAATTCATCAATTATTAAAACTTCTCTTTGTAATTGTTGATTAAAAGAAATCGGTAAAAATAAATGACTAAACAATACTTCATTTTCAATTTTTTTATTTTCATATTGTTTATTAATCTCAAAAATATTATTTAAATATGATATTGTATAAACTGAAGATACATTGTTAGTTTCCCTTATTTCATTATACATAAAAGGATAATCAACATTTATAGTATACCATACTTCACCATAAATTTTACCAGTTGCAGGAATATTATCTTTCACTTCTTCATTCAAAGATACTTCGTTTGAAATAACAACTTCACCTTTATTAATATAACTATTTTTTTCTTTAACTATAACTCCACTTTGTGCTTCTATTTTAAGCAATAACGCACTTTTGCTAGCTACTATATTTTGAAGTGTTGTAACTGTTTTTTGTTCATTAATTATTCTTTCTTCAACTCGTACAATATAACTAGTTCCTAAGGAAATTATTTCTAACCATTCAATTTCATTTTTATGATTATTTAAAATTTCTTCTTTTATAGTTTGCAAATCATTATAACTCAATTTAAATTTATATTTAGAAATACCATACGTTTCTAATTCAGTTAATATTAGTTCTCGCAATTCTTTATCAGAATGAATAACACTAACATTAAAAATAATGTTACTTAAAAAACAAATTATTAAAACACCTATAAAAATAAACAGTATAATAACTTTATAAATATTAAGTACTTGCAACACTTTTATTATACCATATATTTCTTTTTCTGTAACCTCATACACAGTTTTGAGTTCATAGATTTTAGCTAAATCTTTTTTATATATTAAAATATTAACTTTATTGTATTTTAAATATTTAATCTTTAACATTTCAACCTTATTTGTCATCAATCTTTTTATAAATCTATCAATATTTTTACCTTTAATTTGAATTGAAACCTTATTACTAAACAATAAAATCACCTAAATTCTATATTTTTTATTTTACCTTCTATCAATACTTCGTCATTTAACAATTTTGAAATTACTAAACTATCTCCTTTAATTAAAACTGTAATATCATCAACCTCTATCATAATTTTATTACTATCAAATTGTGGTATTAATGAGTAATTTACAATATTAATTTTCCCATCAATAAAGGTTAGTTTAAACTTATCTTCTAAAACAAAAGTTTTTATCTCTTTAAACACAATATCACCAGTTAATTTTATGTTATTTTTCTTGACTTTATTAATATAATATTATATAATATCACTTCAGAAAAAAGGGGGATTTACTTTGATACATGCATTAGATAGTGATTTTGCTAAAGAAGTCATTGCATTATTAGCTAATATTGAACAAAATAAAGGCGGTCAGAATGAAATGAAGGAACATAGTGAGATAATCATAAATATGGAAAACAACTAGTTATAGTTGTTTTTTATTTTAGTGATAAAAATACTGTTTGAATCATATCAAACATATCAATTGCTTTACTAATTTTATCAGTTGGCCTTAGTTTATAATTGGTTTTCACTTCTTCTTCAAACTTAGAAAATAATTTAGGATCTCTATTTAATATTTTATACCACTCTGAATTTTCTCTTATATACTTTAAGTGATTAGGATTATTTTTAATTTTATATTGTAAATCTAAAATCATTAATCCTCAAAATGTTTATATAGTGGTCTTGGTTTATATTCTTCTTTAGGTTTACTTTCATCACTAGAGAACCCTTGCACTACTCCTAAGACTTTTTGTAAATTACTAACACTTGATTGAACCGTTTCTAAATTTATATTCTTTAACCAACCTAATAAATCAGTAACACCTAAAGCCGCAGTGGCAGTTTTAACACTTAAATAATCTTTCCATGATTCTTCATTCTCACCATACATATCGTAAATTTCATAAAATTTTTGCCAACTAGAATCACCAGTCTTAACATAATCTAACAATTTAGGATTTTT
>CAYJEP010000073.1:0-3834 GCA_964369555.1 uncultured Muribaculaceae bacterium
TGAATAAGGAGTTGATGGCGCTGAACCACCATAAATAGATGAACAACCAGTAGCATTAGCTATAACTAAATTATCAAATAATTGAGTTAATAATTTAATATATGGAGTTTCCCCACAACCCGCACAAGCTCCCGAAAATTCAAACTTAGGTTGTTTAAAACCAATATTTTTAACATTATTTAATAAATCTTCTTTATAAGAAACATTATCTATTAAATAGTTATAAACTTCTTGTTCTATATCATTAATTTCAACAAATTCTAATGATTTATCTTTAGTAGGACAAGATTTAATACATAACCCACAACCTGTACAATCAAAAGCAGATATCCCTAAAATAAAATTATCTTTACATCTTTCTTTAATATATGTAGGTGCGTTTTCATATTCACTATCTGATAATAAAAATGGTCTTATTACTGAATGAGGACATACAAATGAACACATATTACATTTAATACAATTCTCTAAAATCCATTTAGGAACTAAAGGAGAAATTTTTCTTTTCTCATATTTAGTACTTCCAGAATCAAATCTACCATCTTTCATATCATTAAAACTTGAAACAGGTAACTCATCACCTAAACGTTTATTAACCATATTAAATACATCGTTATCAACTAAGTCATAACTATAAACAAAATCTCCACTTATATTAATTTCTTTTAAATATTCATCAATACAACTAATTGAGTTTAAATTAGAATTAATTACATCTTCACCTTTTAATTTAAATTGTTTTTTAATAGATTCCTCTAAATTATTTAAAGCTTTATTATAATCAATTATATTTGAAAGTTTTAAAATAACAGCTTCCATAATCATACTTATTTTATTTTTAATATTATTTTTTAAAGCTATCTCAAAAGCATTAATAGTGTAAAATCTAACTTTTTTACTAACAATTAAGTTTTTAACGTTATCACTTAAAAAGTTTAATATCTCTTCTTTTGTCTTATCAGTATTCAATATAAATATACCGTTTTCTCTAATATCTTTTAAACAATCAAAACTATTTAAATAACTCTCTTTAGTAACAACTACTAAAGAAGGATTTTCAACATAATAAGTGGAATTTATCACACTTTCAGAAAATCTCAAATGAGATTTAGTAACTCCACCTGATTTTTTAGAATCATATTGGAAGTAACCTTGAATATACTTTTCTTCTCCAACTAGTTTTAATAATGATTTTGAAGCAGAAACCATACCATCAGAACCATATCCATAAATAGCCATCTCATATGATGAATCAATTACTAAATCAACTGGTTCTAAACTTAAATTAGTAACATCATCTTTAATCCCTATTGTAAAATTATCAACTGGATTATCAAGCATTTTATAAACTGCATTTATTAATGAAGGATTAGTATTTTTAGAAGATAATCCATATCTTCCACCTACTATTTTAATATCTTTATCTCTTAAAGCATTAACTACATCTAAATATAATGGTTCTCTAGCTCCAAATTCTTTAGTTCTATCTAAAACTGCTATGTTTTTAACAGTATCAGGTAGTACATTAGTTAAAAATTCAGTACTAAAAGGTCTATATAAGTGTACTTCTATTAATCCAACATCACCTAATTTATTAACAACTTCTTTTATAGTTTCACAAACAGAACCCATAGCAATAATTACTTTAGTAGCATTTTTACTACCATAATAATTAAAAGGTTTATAATCAGTATTATTTATTTTATTTATTTTTTCCATATAACTATTCACTAAAGAAGGAATATTAGAATAATCATTATTTCTAACTTCAGTCGCTTGAAAATAAATATCATCATTTTGAGCAGTTCCATAAGTTTTAGGATCATTAAGACTTAAACATCTTTTTTTATAATTATTTAAACCTTCATAATTAATTAAATTCTTAACATCATCTATTTCTAAAACATCAACTTTATTTAATTCATGACTAGTTCTAAAACCATCAAAAAAATTAATAAATGGTAAATTAGAATCAATAGCTACCAAATGTGAAATAGCAGTCATGTAAGTTACATCTTGAACACTACTGGAAGCTAAAAAATTAAATCCTGTCATTCTAGCTGCATATATATCTTGATGATCACCAAAAATAGATAAAGCATGTGTTGATAAACTTCTAGCCGCTACATGAATAACTCCAGGTAACATTTCACCTGCTATTTTATACATATTAGGCAACATTAAAAGTAACCCTTGACTAGCAGTATAAGTAGAAGTTAAACTCCCCTGTTTTAATAAACCATGTACCAAACCAGCCGCTCCAGCTTCACTTTGCATCTCAACCACTTTAACTTTATTTCCAAAAATATTTAATTTATTATTTTGACTATATTTATCTGTTAATTCTGCCATCGGAGAAGATGGCGTTATAGGATAAATACCAGCCGTTTCTGTAAACATATAAGAAGTATATGCACATACTTCATTTCCGTCCATAATCATTTTTTTCATTTATATCACCTCATTCATTTTATCACATTTAAACTTAATTAACTACTACAATTTAAAAACACTTTTAAAAAGTGTTTATATTTTTTTTAATTCTTCTATCACATTTGCAACCTGTTTTTTAGGCATACAACCTACAAACCCATTTAAATCTTGTTCTTTACATAAAACAGGTCTAATCCATCCATAAATATTAATTGTATCATCAGTTTTATCTAATTTAATATACTTAATAGCAGTCCAAAAACCAACACCTTTTTTAAAAACCTCTTCGTTTTTTTCTATTACTAATTTATACCCTTTTTCTGATAAATATTTTTCCATTTTTTTAATTGTTTTACTTACATCTTCACATTTAACTATAACATTTGTTCTTGCCATAAATTCACTCCTTTAATATATTCATTGTAACATTTTAAACATTATTATTCAATAAAAAAAATGACTAATAGCCATTTCATTACTTAAATTGGTAGCGACGGGGAGATTCGAACTCTCGACCTACCGGGTATGAACCGGTTGCTCTAGCCAGCTGAGCTACATCGCCATTAAATCAAGCAATATAATAATATCATATTTACTTGACTTTGACAAGTATATTTTATCTAATTTTCAAAAAATATTCATATAATTTTTGAACTTCTTTTGAATTCATTGGCAAAACATCTTTAAAATGATTTTCAATACCTAATTTTTCATACTTCTCACTACCTAGTTTGTGATATGGAATAAATTCAACTTTTTTAACATTTTTAATCTGTCTAATAAATAGACTAAACTCCAAAATATATTCATGAGTATCATTAAAGTTAGGAATAATAACTTGTCTTAACCAAACATCTTTTTTAGATTCATTTAGTAATTTAATAAAATTTATACTCTCATTTATATTATATCCAGTTAAGTATTTATAATCCTTGCTTTCAATATGTTTAATATCAAATATAACTAAATCTACTAAAGATAGTATATCTTTATCAAAACTAGTACCCACACCAGCAGTATCTAAAGCAATATGAATTCCTTCTTCTTTTAATAGTTTACAACATTCAATTAAAAACTTAGGTTGTAATAATGGTTCACCACCAGAAAAAGTAACTCCACCGTTTTCTCCAAAATAAGGTTTATATCGTTTTATTTTTTCAACTAGTTGACTAGGAGTATAATTTAAAAGCCCCATTTCCCAAGTTTCTGGATTGTGGCAATAAAGACACCTTAGTTTACAAAAGTTTAAAAAGACAACACATCGAATCCCAGGTCCATCTACTAAACCTAAGGATTCAATTGTACTAACACTTCCCATCATAATGATTCGTGGAAAGTTCTTGAAATAACTTCTTCTTGTTGTTTTTTAGTTAATCTATTAAATCTAACAGCATATCCAGA
>CAYJEP010000074.1:0-3820 GCA_964369555.1 uncultured Muribaculaceae bacterium
TTTGCTGTTGTATTCGCAATAACTTTAGCCTCTTCTAATACTTTTTTAGATAAACATCTTCCGATGCCAAATACATAAGTTAAAGCTATTTCACTTCATTTATTATTTGGTATATCTACACCTTTAATACGTGCCATATAAACACCTCCTATTAACCTTGTCTTTGTTTGTGTTTTGGATTAGTACAAATAACACGTACTTTTCCATTTCTTTTAATTACTTTACATTTTTCACACATTTTTTTTACTGATGGTCTAATTTTCATAATTCCCTCCTACTATTTTCGGTAAGTAATACGCCCGCGTGTTAAATCATATGGTGAGATTTCTAAAACCACTGTATCACCTGTTAAAATGCGAATTTTATTCATTCGGATTTTACCAGAAACGCGAGCGATTACAGTGTGGTTATTTTCTAATTGAACTTTGTACTCATTATGTGGTAATACTTCAATAACTTTACCTTGAACTTCGATTACATCATCCTTAGCCATTTAATCACCTCTTCGTTAAAATAAGATAGCCGTCTTTAGTCACTAAAACAGTATGTTCAAAGTGAGCTGAATTTTTTTTATCGGCTGTTACTATAGTCCAATCATCTTCTAAAACGTATATATCAGCTGTTCCAAAGTTTAACATTGGCTCAATTGCTAATACCATACCTTCTCTAATAATTGGTCCAGTTTTTTTATCCCCGTAATTAGGAATGTCTGGTTTCTCATGTAAGTTTTTACCAACTCCATGTCCAACCAATTCTTTTACTACTCCTAAATTGTGTTTAGAAGCGTAAGAGTAAATAGCGTTACCAATATCTCCAATATAGTTATCTGGTTTAATCATTTTTAAACCTTCATATAAAGCTAGTTCAGTATGTTTTAATAAATACTTATCATCTTCACTAATTTCTCCAACTGGATAAGTCCAAGCAGAGTCACCGTGATAACCTTCATAACAAGCTCCTATATCGATTGATATAATATCACCATTTTTTAATTTATTATCACTTGGAATCCCATGTACTACTTCTTCATTTAAAGAAGCACATATAGAAGCAGGAAACCCGTGATAATGTAGGAAAGATGGTTTTGCATTTCTACTTATAATATAATCATAAGCAAGTTTATCTAACTCTTTAGTAGTAATTCCTGCTTTAATAAACCCACTTAAATATTGATGAGTATCATACACTATCTTTCCAGCTTCTTTTAACTTATCAATTCTGTTCATTTAAACTCCTAATAAGTTCTTCTATTTGATTAAAAGTTGCTTCCTTAGAAACATTGCTATCAATTTTATATAGCATATTCTTTTTTTCAAAATACTCAATTAATGGATGAGTTTTTTCTAAATAAGCATTATACCTATTTAAAAATGTTTCCTTATTATCATCAATTCTTCTACTTAATTGTTGACCACATTTATCACAAATTCCTTCTTCTTTAGGATTATTTTCTTTAATTTGATCATTATAGATTGAACCACAATTTGAACATTCTAGTCTACCTATAATTCGTTTTAAAGCTATATCACTATCTATTTCTAAATAAATAGCTATCCCTAAAGGTATTTGAAGTTTATTTAATAAATCTTCAAACATTGAAGCTTGTTTTAAATTTCTTGGAAATCCATCAATAATAAATCCATCATGACAATCATTTAAAAGTAATCTTTTCTCTAGTAAATCTAAAACAAATTCATCTTCTAGTAATTGTCCTTTTGATAATAACTTATTGATGTTCTCATCATTTAATTCTCTAATCAATCTTCCAGTTGAAATATGAGGTATATTATATCTACTAGACAATAACTCACTCTGTGTGCCTTTACCGGCCGCTGGAGGTGCGATTAAAATAATATTCATAATAATTACCTTCTTTTATAATTTCTACTTTTTAATTGACTTTCAAGTTGTTTATATGTTTCTAAAGCAACACCTACAACGATTAATAATCCTGTTCCCCCTAATGTAACATTAGCAGGTAATCCAGAGATAATCCCAAATATAATTGGAAGTCCAGCTAGAACACTTAGGAATATTGCTCCAAAGAATGTTAATCTTTTTAAAACATATGTTAAATAATTAGCTGTATCATTCCCAGGTTTAATTCCAGGAATAAACCCACCATTTTTATTTAAATTATCACTCATATCTTTAGGTTTCATTTGCATAAATGTATAAAAATAAGCAAATCCAAATATACATAAAATGTATAGAGTAAATCCTACTGCTACATCAATTGTTAAATATTTTTCAACAAATACGATAATAGCTTCATTTTCTGATATTCCAGCAATAAATCCTGGAATCGAAATTAAGATAGATGCAAGAATTACTGGCATAACTCCTGCTGAGTTTAATTTAAAAGGCATATAGTTTTGTTTACCTAAAGTATTATTTGATTTATTAGCATATTGAACATTTATTCTACGTTCTGAATTTTCAATAAATACAACACCTAAAATAATAGCTATATATACAAGTACATAAATTACAAATAATAATATTCCAATGCCTCCTCTTGCAATTAAATCATTAAATGCAGTCATGAACATTGAAGGTAAACTAGCAATAATACCAGCCATAATAATTAAAGAAACACCGTTACCAATACCTTTAGCAGTTATTTGATCACCCATCCATAGTAATAATGCAGTACCTGCAGTTAATACTAGTGAAAATAATAAATAATCAGATACTTCAATTCCAGCAATCCCACTTAAGTAAGAAAATGAAAATACATATCCTTGAACAAAAGCTAATAAAATACCTGTAATTCTAGTAATTCTATTAATTTTATTTCTACCAACTCCACCTTGTTTTTTAAGTTCAGATAAATATGGAACAATATCCATAGCTAAAATCTGAATAATGATTGAAGCGGTAATATAAGGGGCAACACCTAAAGCAAAGATTGAAAATTGCTCTAAAGCTCCACCACCCATTAAACTAATCATATCTAACAAACCTAAACTATCAGTTTGTAGAGCTGATTCTGGTATTCCTGGTATTACAATAGCTCTACCAAGAACAAAAATAAATAAACAAACAAGTGTGAATAAAATACGTTTTTGAATATCTCTATTTTTACTACTAAATAGTTGTTTGATAAACCCAAACATATTACATCACCTCAGTTTTCCCACCTAATTTTTCTATTTGCGCTTTAGCACTTTCTGAAAATTTATGCGCTTTTACTGTTAATTTTTTCTCTAAAGTTCCAAATCCTAGAACTTTGATTCCATCTAATTGTTTTTTAACAAGTCCCATCTCTTTTAATAATTCAGGAGTAATAACTGCTCCATCTTCAAAATTATTTAAATCACTTAAATTAATAACTGCATATTCAGTTTTAAATCTTGCATTAGAGAATCCTCTTTTAGGCAATCTTCTGAATAATGGTTGTTGTCCACCTTCAAATCCTGGTCTAACACCACCACCTGAACGTGCGTTTTGTCCTTTATGTCCTTTACCTGAAGTTTTTCCAAGTCCAGAACCAGTACCTCTACCAACTCTTTTTCTTGATTTAGTTGCTCCAATATTTGGAGTCATAGTATGTAATTTCATTATAAAATTTCCTCTACTTTCTTCCCTCTTAAAGCGGCAACTTGCTCTACAGTTCTTTGAACTTTTAAAGCTTCTAAAGTAGCATAAGCCATATTAATTTTTGTGTTTGATCCAAGAGATTTAGATAAGATGTTTTTAACACCTGCAAGTTCAACAACACTTCTTACAGCTCCACCGGCTTTAACTCCAGTACCAGCTCCTGCAGGTTTAAGTAAAATTTTACTAGCTCCTCTTACACCAATAGCTTCATGAGGAA
>CAYJEP010000075.1:0-3810 GCA_964369555.1 uncultured Muribaculaceae bacterium
TCTTTAACTTCTGTACCAATTCTAACAATTCCATACTCATCAAGATTTTTTCTTGCTTCTTCTGAAACATTTGGTATATCTCTTGTAATTTCTTCAGGTCCTAATTTTGTATCTCTACATTCAATTTGATAATCTTCAATATGAATAGATGTATAAACATCATCACATACTAATCTTTCATTTAAGATAATCGCATCTTCATAGTTATATCCATTATAGTTCATAAACGCTACTGTAACGTTTTTACCAATAGCCATTTCTCCCATATCAGTTGAAGGACCATCAGCTATAATTTGATTTTTAACTACTATATCATTAATTCTAACAATTGGTTTTTGTCTATAACATGTACCATTATTACTACTTTCAAAATCATTTAAATAATAAGTATCATGTCCACCTTTTGTTTTAACAACTATTTTTCTTGAATCTACATATTCAACAATACCATCTGCATTAGAAACGATTACAACACCTGAATCTCTTGCTGATATTTCTTCAACACCTGTTCCTACAATAGGAGCTTCTGATGTTAATAATGGAATAGCTTGACGTTGCATATTTGAACCCATTAGAGCCCTTTTACCGTCATCATGTTCCAAAAATGGAATTCCACCTGTTGTAATTGAAATAATTTGTTGTGGGGATACATCCATAAATTCTACTTCAGTAGAGTTTACTAATTTAGTATCACCTTTAATACGTACTAAAACATTTTCATCTTTGAATTTATTTCCATCTAGTTTAACTGACGCTTGTGAAATATTATAGTTTAATTCTTCATCTGCTGTCATATACTCGATTTCATCAGTTAAAATACCATTGATTACTTTTCTATATGGAGTCATAATGAAACCGTAATCATTTACTTTTGCATAACTTGCTAAAGCTGTAATTAACCCGATATTTGGCCCCTCTGGAGACTCAACAGGACAAAGACGTCCATAATGTGATGGATTAACGTCACGAACAGCATATGATGCTCTATCTCTTGATAAACCACCTGGCCCTAGAGAAGATAATCTTCTTTTATTAGCTAATTCAGCAATAGGATTAGTTTGATCCATGAATTGTGATAAAGGAGATGAACCAAAGAATTCTTTAATTGCAGCAGTAAGTGGTCTTATATTAATTAAAGTTTTAGGAGTAACATCAGTTAATTCTTGAGTACTCATTCTATCTCTAATTACTCTTTCAATTCTTGAAATCCCTGTTCTAAATTGATTTTGTAATAATTCCCCTACTTGTCTTACACGTCTATTTGATAAATGATCGATTTCATCGAATGAACCAATACCTTCAAATAAATTTAAGTAATAAGATACAGTCGCATAAATATCAGATACTGTTAATCTTTTTTCAGTAATAGTTTGATCATTACCAATAATAGAAACAACTTTTTCAGGATTTGTTTGACTATATACTTTAATCACTTGAACTTTATTGTAAGTATCTAATTCTTCATTAATTAAAGTTTCTCTGATTCCATATCCTTCTTCTAATAAAGGTTTTAATTTACTTAATAATTCTTTATCAACTAAATCTCCTTTTTTAGCTACATCTTTGATGTTTTCTGCTAAAGTACAACCTAATAATCTGTCTACAACACCTAGTTTTTTATTAAATTTATATCTTCCTACTTTTGCTAAATCATATCTAAATGCATCAAAGAATCTTGTGATTAATTGATTTTTAGCTGAATCTAATGTACTAGGTTCTCCTGGTCTTAATTTAGAGTGAATATCAATTAAAGCTTCATCTGTATTTTTATTAGCGTCTTTATCAACTGTTTTTAAGATTAAACCTTCACCGTTTTCTTCACCAAATAAATCTAATATATCAGAATCACTATTTAAACCAATAGCTCTTAATAATGTAGTAATTGGTACTTTTCTAGTTCTATCAATTCTAACATATATAATATCTCTTGAATCAATTTCATATTCTAACCAAGTCCCTTTATTTGGAATAATTTGACTGCTAATAGATACACGTCCATTTTTGTTATCAACTTCTTTAGTATAATAACAAGATGGTGATCTAACTAATTGTGAAACAATAACTCTCTCAGCCCCATTTATAACAAATGTTCCTGTTTCAGTCATAATAGGCATATCACCTAAAAAGATTTCTTGTTCCTTAACTTCCCCAGTTTCTCCATTAAATAGTAACGCTTCTACTTTTAATGGTGAGGCATAAGTAGCATATCTTTCTTTACAACCTTTAATTGAGTATTTTGGTTGATCAAATGAATAATTTCCAAATTTAAGTTTTAAATTTCCTGAAAAACTCTCAACTGGAAAAACATCGTCAAAAACCTCTTGAATCCCCGTAGTAATAAACCATTCATATGATTTTTTTTGGATTTCCAATAAATTCCCTAATTCGATTGCATTTTCTGTTTTCGCATAACTTCTACGACTTCTGTAATTTCCTATTTTTTTTACTGTATGTGCCATTCATTCACCCCTATAACTATTAATAATATACAAAAAAATGTAAATGTCGCCAATTTAAAATGTTACCATAACATACCTTATATGTCAATGATTTTTAAGCGACTAGTGTGATTAAGTTTCTAATACATTACTCATTCCACAATAATATGTTTTTTTTAATATAAAATGACATATTATTTCAAGACAGGAAAAACCCATACAAAATGTACAGGTTTAATAAATTTTTATTTTTTAAATTTAATATTGTCCATGGAATCAACTCCAAATAAGATTAAAAACTACTAATATCCATTATAACACAATAAGATTTTGTTTGTAAATAGTTTTTACCTTATTTTAAATATTTTTAATATTTTATTAGAATTGATCATTTTCGCACCGATTACCGAATATAAAATCCCATTCGCTCCATACCCTAAGTTACAGTATATGTTTTTTGATAACTTATCAATAATCGGTAATGTATCTTTTGTATTAGCAAACACACCGTTAAACTCATACTCAATTTCAGAGTCACTATATAAAGGGAAATATTTACCAAAAGTTTTATATAACTTATTATATATAGATTTTGATTTTTGTTTGTAATCTTTTAATTCTATATCTTCCCCACCAAATATAATTCTATTATCACTTGTAAATCTAATATAGTGGTATGGATTATCTATATCTCTAGCAGTGAAGTTTGGCTTTTTTATACTTAATGGTTTTGTTACAATAGCAAATGTTCTATATAACTTAATTGTATTTTCTTTTAATCTATCTAATGTTTCAAAACCAGTAGTTAAAATACATTTATTATTTTTTATTTTATAACCATTATTAGTAGTTACTAAAGAATCTTTTATATCTATAGCTTCAGTATTTTCATACACTCTAACGTTATCTAATTTAGATAATTTATTTATTAATTCACTTGTAAATAAATAAGGATCCATTATAGCAGAACCATTTTTTAAGTTAATAGCATATTTATACTTTAGCACTTCATTTTTATTTTCAAATGAAACATTAAAATGTTTTTTTCTTTCTTCATATTCTTTTTTTATAACACCACTTGTTTTAGTAGTAAAATATAAAGAATCTTGTCTTTCAAAAGGAATCTCTATATATTTACACATATCCTCTATTTCTTTAATAGCAGCATAACAAAGTTTAAAACATTTTAATGCATTTTTCTTCCCTATATCTTTTGATAACTTATACAAATCCTCATCAATTTGATATTCCATAATTGCAGTAGTTGCTAAAGTAGAACCGTATCCTATTATATTTTTATCAATTATAACTACATCATTACCTTTTAAAGCGTAGTAGTAAGCTGTTATAGCACCTGTTATTCCACCGCCTA
>CAYJEP010000076.1:0-3777 GCA_964369555.1 uncultured Muribaculaceae bacterium
TCATTTCTTTTATATCTTCAAAATTTTTATTCAATGTTCCACTAATTGGCTTTGCAAATGTAGAAATATTATCCCTGTCACTTTTATATTCACCATATAAAAATTTATACATTATATCTTCATAATACTGCCATAGTAATAAAAACTTTTGAACATTTATTGCAGAGTAGTTAAATATTTTGTTTTCAATATGAATATGCCCAGCGCAACTTTCATGCATGTAAGCTTCATTATTTTTTAAAAAATTACAAATACCACTTATTTCATTCCAAGTATCAGTATTATTTGAACAAAATGGTTTACTTACTACTTCACCACCTATTTTCCTTTTAAGTAAATATGACGTGACAGAAGAATCTGTTTTGGCTATCCATTTATCAAATTTTTTATCTTTAAAAGCTTTTTGTACTTTGGTTAAACTAAATCCTTTGGCTTCTATTTCAATACCAAATAAAACATTTTTTTTAAGATCTAAATTATCAAAATAAACTAAATTATTTGGATTAAAATTAGCTAACTTCATATAAAGCCCCCATTTAACTGAAAAGTATAACTATAGATTATACCATAATTTATATATTTTGCAAATTGTGATTTTATTATTCCAATAAAAAGTTTAATTTCAAAAGAAAAAAACTGTATAATTACAGTTAATTTTCCGCTTGTTCTAACATATTAGTTATAAATATACCATAACCTCTTTCTGGATTATCAACTACAACATGTGTTACAGCTCCTATTATCATATCGTTTTGTATGATTGGAGAACCACTCATCCCCTGTATAATACCACCTGTTTTATCTAATAATCTTTCATCAGTTATTGTAAATGATATATTTTTGATGTTACCATCAGAAATACTATCAATATTAATTGTATATTCTTCTATTTCATTATCATTAATGACTGTTTTAATAACAGCTTCACCTTTATTTATTTCATGCGGTTGTCCTACTTTATATAAACTTTCGCTTATATCTAAATCAGCAGTATAATTACCATAAATTCCTTGGTTAGTATTTTCAAAAACAGTTCCATATATTGAATTTGAATCAACTCTAGCATTTTTTTCACCTGGAGTTCCGTTAATACTAGGAACTATACCAGTAACTAAAGATGAATAAATATTTCCTGCATCAGTTGTGAATATACTCCCAGTGTTTTTATCCAAAATTTCGTGACCCAACGCTCCAAATAGTTTTGTTTCAGGATCTATATACGTTAAAGTCCCTATTCCAGAAATACTATCTTTAACATAAATCCCAGTTTTGTATGTGTTGTTTTCTTTAATAAGTTTTAAATCAGTATATTTTAAAATATCATTCCTAATATAACCAATTTTTATATCACCATTACTATTTTCAATATTTTTTGATAAATCATAAATATTAGTAATTTCTTGATCGTTAATTGTAGTTATGATATCCCCAATTGATAAACCAGTATCCTTTGCAATATAATCATCATTAACTTTATAAAAACCAACCACTAAAACACCATTAGAATTAAGTTCGATTCCTATATTTTGCCCACTAGCAATAATATATTCTGAGTATGCAGAAACATATATTGGAAACAATAAAATAGTAGAAACAAGCAAAAGAAATGTTTTTTTAATCATGTGACACTCCTTTTTTTTAAATACAGACTACAATATTATTATGAACCAAAAAATAATATCTATTAAAAAAAGAATAACTATTATTCTTCTATCTTAAAATTTTCAATTCCGTTTTCTGTAACTAATTTACTAATATCTGTTTCAATTTTTTTAAGTTGTTCATCACATTCTTTTACTAATTTCATTGCTTCAGTATATTTATTTATGGATTCTTCTAAATCACTGTTATTACCTTCTAATTCAGCTATTATAGTCTCTAATTTAGTAATTTTTTCTTCAAATTTCATTATTTCACCTCTACATTAATCTTTCCATCATTAAAATTCAAAGTTAATATATCATTTTTACTAACTTCCTTAATTGATTTGATTATTTTTTTATTCTTATATGTAATTGCATATCCTCTTTTTAAAATACTTAAAGGATTTAATAATTCTAACTTTTCTATAATAAGATTTAGTTTTAAATGATTTTTTTCGTTGTAGTTATTAAATGCTTTATTTAAATTTAAATAAATAGTATTTAAATTTTGTTTCTTGGTTTCATATAAAAACAAAGGATTTTTAATTATATACGAATTTTTTAATGTATCTAATTTTAAAATATTTAGATTTAACTTTTCTAGCAATATTTTTTTCAAATCGCTTTGTATTAAATCCAATTTTTGTTTTTTATTTTCAAATAAAATTGTTGGTGTTTTAATAATATATGAATTTTTAAGACCATCTAATCTCAAACTTTCAAAATGAAATTTTTTTAATATATTTTCATTACACCTAATTTTTATTTGATTTATTAATTTTTCTAGTTCTAAAATATTAGGCACTGCTAATTCGGCGGCTGCTGTTGGTGTGGGTGCTCTTAGATCAGCTACAAAATCGGCTATTGTAAAATCAATTTCATGGCCTACAGCAGAAATAATAGGTGTTTTAGAATCAAATATAGCTCTAGCTACTATTTCTTCATTAAAAGCCCATAAATCTTCAATAGAACCACCACCACGTCCAACAATTAAAACATCCAAATCATATGTGTTAGCTAATTTTATATTTTTAACGATATCTTCTTTAGCATTTTCACCTTGCACTAATGAAGGGAATAGTAAAATTTCACAAATAGGATATCTTCTTTTTATAGTAGATATAATATCTTTAATAGCAGCACCTGTTGCAGCTGTAACTACACCAACTTTGTTTGGATATTTAGGAATAGATTTTTTAAATTCATCTTTGAATAATCCTTCTATTTCTAATTCTTTTTTTAATTTTTCATACGCAATAAATAGATTTCCTACCCCATCTTCAACCATTTCATTAACGTAAATCTGATAATTACCAGTCGATTCATAAACACTAACTCTTCCTGTTACTAAAACTTTCATTCCTTCTACTGGTTTGAAATTTAATTTAGATACGTTCGCACTAAACATAATAGCATTTATCTTACTAGTTTCATCTTTAATGGAAAAGTACATATGACCAGTTGTGTGGGCTTTATAATTAGAAATTTCTCCTTTAATACATACATTTTGTAAATGAACATCAGTATCGAATTTTTTTTTCAAATATTTTGATAAAATACCGACAGTAATGTATTTACTCATTATCTACTTTTTCCTTATATATTTTATCTAAAACAGCATTAATCATTTTAGTAACTTTATCATCACTATATAATTTAGCTAGTTCTATTGCCTCATTAATTGAAACAATAGATGGGGTTTTAGTATATAAAAGTTCATATATCCCCATTCTTAAAATAGCAATATCTGTATTCCCTAATCTATCTATAGTCCAATCGATTAAATTTTGATTAGCAAGTTTATCTAACTCATTTTTATAAGTAATCACACCATAAACAGTATCCTTAACAAATTCATTATCAACTTCTAAGTTTTCTTTTATAACTTCATCTATATTGTATTCCATTTTTTCTTTTTCATATATAGTTACTTGATATAAAATTGTCATTATTATTTTTCTTAATTCACTTCTTTTTTCCATAATTTCTCCTTAAAATATGGTGTTTAGGAAGGGAGTTGAACCCATTTCATTTCCTTCGGAGGGAAACATTTTATCCTTTTAAACTACCTAAACAACTTCATAAGTTATTATATCATGTATAAAAATATATGTATATATTAAATAATAAAAAA
>CAYJEP010000077.1:0-3760 GCA_964369555.1 uncultured Muribaculaceae bacterium
AAAGGAGAAAGAATTATAAATTGGGATCCTAAAGCAATGACCGCTTTATCTAACGAAGAAGTAATTTATAAAGAAGAAGAAGGACACTTCTATCATTTAAAATATTATTTAGAAGATAAAAAAACTTACTTAGAAGTAGCTACTACTAGACCTGAAACTTTATTTGGAGATACTGCAGTTGCTGTTAATCCAAATGATCCTAGATATAAAAAATATATTGGTAAAAGAGTTATATTACCCATTATTAATAAATTAATTCCTATAGTAGGAGATATGCACGCTGATCCAGAATTTGGAACAGGAGTAGTTAAAATAACCCCAGCTCATGATTTAAATGATTTTGAAGTAGGTAATAGACATGGTTTAGAAAGAATTAAAGTTATTAACAAAGATGGAACTATGAACGAATTAGCAGGAGTTTATAACGGCTTAGATAGATTTATTTGTCGTAAAAAACTAATTGAAGATTTAAAAAAAGAAGATTTGTTAATTGAAATTAAAAATCATGTTCATTCAGTTGGTTATTCAGAAAGAACTAATGTTATTGTTGAACCTTATTTATCAAAACAGTGGTTTGTTAAAATGAGACCTTTAGCAGATAGAGTATTATTAAATCAAAAAACAGAAAACAAAGTAAATTTCTTTCCTTCAAGATTTGAAAAAGTTATGAATCATTGGATGGAAATTACATATGATTGGTGTATTTCTAGACAATTATGGTGGGGACATCAAATACCAGCTTGGTATAAAGATGATGAAATTTATGTAGGAGTAGACTCACCAGGTAGTGATTGGGTACAAGATAATGATGTTTTAGATACTTGGTTTAGTAGTGCTTTATGGCCTTTTAGTACTTTAGGATTTCCTGAACTAACTGAAGATTTAAAAAGATATTATCCAAACAATGTTTTAGTAACTGGATATGATATTATCCCATTTTGGGTTAATAGAATGACTTTTCAAGGATTAGAATTTACAGATCAAAGACCATTTAAGGATTGTTTAATTCATGGTTTGATTAGAGATAAAGATGGACGTAAAATGTCTAAATCCTTAGGTAATGGCGTTGATCCTATGGATGTAATTGATTCATATGGAGCAGATGCATTAAGATACTTCTTAACAACACAAGTAGCGTCAGGACAAGATTTAAGATATGATGAAGAAAAAGTAGCTTCTACTTGGAACTTTATAAATAAACTATGGAACGCTTCTAGATTTGTTTTAATGAACATAGAAGATTTAAAAGAAACTAATATTACTAATTTAACTATTAGTGATAAATGGATTTTAAATAAATTAGATAAAGTTATTGCTTCTGTAACTAACAATATGGAAACATATGATTTTAATTTAGTAGGAAGTAGTATTTATAACTTTGTATGGGATGATTTTTGTGATTGGTATATTGAACTATCTAAATTTAATATGAATGAAGTAACTAAATCAGTATTGTTAGAAGTGTTAACTTCTATATTAAAATTACTACACCCATTTATGCCATATGTAACAGAAGAAATATATAGTATGTTACCAATTAAAGATGAAGAATCAATTATGATTTCAGAATATCCAGTAGTATCTAATTTTAATTATGATATTGAAGAAGTAAATTTAAATAAAATTATTGAACTTGTTAAAAATATTAGAAGAGTTAAATTAGAAAATAATATAGGAAAAGAATTTTATATTGAATCTAATGATAAGTTAATAGATAGTAATAAAGAATTGATTAGTAAAATTTTAAAAACTGAAAATTTAGTTAAAAATTATAACGGTGAATTCATTTTCGTAAGTGTTCCATTTAATGGTGAAATGGTAAATGTTTATTATGATGGAAGTTTAACTGAAGAAGAAATCAACAATTTAATGAAATTAAAAGAAAATTTAATTAATTCAATCGAAAGAAGAAAAAAACTTTTATCAAATGAAGGATATGTTAAAAAAGCCCCACAAAATATAGTGGAAAAAGAGAAAAACGACTTAGAAAAAGACGAATTACAACTTAAAAGTATTTTAGAAAAATTACAATAATTTCACTCAAATTACATAAAATGTCGAAAATTGTTAAAAATAGTATTGACTATAATTTTAAATATAGTGTATAATTAAGTTAATAATAAAGGCAAGGTGGTGAGATAAATGAAAAAAGGTTTTACATTAATCGAATTATTAGCGGTAATCATTATTTTAGCTATCGTTGCTTTAATTGCTACTCCATTAATTTTAAATGTAATTAATGATGCACGTAATTCAGCAGCTAAATCAGAAGCACAACTAATTGCTGGTGGTGTTGAAAAAGGTTGCTTAACTAATGAAGTAGCTACTACACCAGATGCATCTTTAACAACTGCTTGTAATGGTACACAAACTTTAGACGCTGCTGCTTTCAAAACAGTATTCGGTGGAGTTGTGAATTTTGCAGATGTTGAAATGTCTGGAAGTGTTACAATTACTAATGGTGCTGTTACTACTGGTACAGTTAATAAAGATGGAATTTGTACACAAATTTCTAACGGTATAGCATTAGATCCTAGTGCTTGTAGCTAAGAAATCGAAAGATTTCTTTTTTTATTAATGAGAATATCAGTATATATATTGGAGTGAGTAAATGAAAAAGTTGTGGCCATATATTAGTTGTTTTACGCTAGTTGCTACTATATTAATTATAGTGTTTTTTATTAAGGGTATCTTTAGTGGCGAGGATACTATTTTGATGTCGGATTTATATTATCAATATTATGGCCTATTAATAGACTATAAGGATTCATTGTTAAATGGTAATTTCTTTTATTCTTTTAATAAGGGTTTAGGCGGGAGTATGATCAGCACAATAGCTTACTATTTATCTAGTCCTACAAATTTATTGGTCATATTATTTTCAGATATACATAATTTTATTTTGGTTAATATTATCGTAAAACTAAGTTTAAGTTCTGTTTTTATGTATATTTATTTAAATAATATAATCAAAGCAAGAACCAGTTATACAATAGTTTTTTCTGTTATGTATGCGCTTTCTTTATACGGTATCGGATATTATTTCAATTTGATGTGGTTGGATATTTTTATGCTATCACCTTTAGTATTATATGGTATAGATAAAATAGTAAAAGAAAATAAGTATACGTGTTATGCAATTACTTTATGCTATTGTATTATATCAAATTACTATTTGGCTTTTATGTTATGCATATTTAGTTTTATTTATTTTATGTATAAAAGCTTTCTTTATGGATTTAATAAAAAAACATTAATCAGATTTTTAGTCATTTCTTTTCTTGTAGGTCTTTCTACGGCTTTCGTTCATTTACCAAATATTTTGGAAATGCTAAATTCAACTCGAATGACTCAAGAATATATAGGTTTTTTAAATTTTGAACTTAGTACAACTGTTTCTAAACTGTTTTTGGGTTCACAAAACTATGGGAATGTTTTAAATCAAACTAGTTTTTTATTGTATGCTGGGTTAATAACAATACCTCTTTTTGGTTTGTATTTTTTTAATAACAAAATTGAAAAAAATAAGAAAATTGGAATATTTTTAATATTGTTGATTTTATTATTAAGTATGATTATTAGTCCTTTAAATTATGCTTGGCACCTATTTAGCCCGCCAAATTGTTTTAATGGAAGATATGTATTTTTGTTTATTATTATTATTTTAAGTGCAGCACTAGAAAGTTTAGAAAAAATTCAATATGTTGAAAAAAAATATATTTTATTTCAACTACCTTTAATTATAATACTAACTATTATT
>CAYJEP010000078.1:0-3736 GCA_964369555.1 uncultured Muribaculaceae bacterium
GTAGTTGTTTTACCAGAGCCTTGTAATCCTACTAACATTAATTTATTTAATGATTTAGTCACTACTAAGTCTTTTTTCTCTCCACCTAATAATTCAATTAATTCATCTTTCACTATTTTAATAAAAACTTCTCCAGGTTTTAAAGAGTTAGAAACCTCAATTCCTAAAGCTTTTTCTTTTATATTATTAATAAATTCTTTAACTACTTGGTAATTAACATCCGCCTCAAGTAAAGCTAATCTTAACTCTCTACTTATCTCACTAATATTATCCTCAGTTATTTTTCCATAACCTTTAATTTTATTAGCAATAGTAGTTAATCTATCTCCTAAATTTTCAAACATTATTCCTCCACATTGTGATAAACATTTGATACATCTTCAATATCTTCTAACATTGTTATTACTTTATCAAATAGTTGTTTATCTTCTCCTTCTAGTACTACTTTTTCTTTTGCTAACATGGTAATTTCTTCCATATCAAATTCTATATTTTTAATACTCATTATTGCTTCTTTTATTTTAAATAAATCTGATGGATTACCATAAATAACTACTCCATCTTCTTCTTCAATATCAATAACATCAACATCATTACTAATTAAAGCTTCCATAGCAGTTTCAATTTCAATACCCTTAAAACTAACTATACATAAATGATCATAATTAAATGATACAGATCCTTGTGCACCCATTTTGATATGAGTTTTATTTACTACTGTTCTTAAATCACTAATTGATCTATTAACATTATCTGTTAAACATTCAACTATTAAAGTAGAACCTCCTGGACCGAATAATTCATATGTATTTTTTATATAATTTTCATCTACTCCACTACTAACTTTATCAATAGCTCTTTTAATTATATCCGCTGGTATTTGATCTTTTTTAGCTCTTTCAATCAATCTTTTTAATGAAGCATTAGTTTCACTATCAACCCCACCGTTTTTAGCAGCTTGGTATATTTCTTTAGCATAAGTTGAGTATAATTTACCTTTTGCTGCTCCTGTTTTTAAAATACTTGCTTTTCTTACTTCATAAGCTCTTCCCATAAATATCTCCTTACTTTGATTTATCTAAAGCATCTTTAGCAGCTAACTGCTCCGCTTCTTTTTTACTTTTAGCTATACCTTTTCCATAAGTAATGTCATCTATTTTAACTACAACTGTAAACATCTTATTATGTGAAGGTCCTTCTTCATTGATAACATTATATTCTAAACTTCTTTTATCAGTTTGAACATATTCTTGTAACATAGATTTATAATCACTTCCAAAAGAAATTTTATCTTCTTCAATTAATGGTATTATATAATCGTATATAAAACTTTTAACTATTTTTAATCCTTTATCTAAATATAAAGCCCCTATAAATGACTCAAAAATATCTGCTACTATCGCTTTTCTTAAACGCCCACCAGTTTCTTCTTCACCTACACCTAGTTTTAAATATCTATTTAAGTTTAAGTATATAGCATATTCATATAACGCTTCTTCACAAACATATTTAGAACGTAATTTAGTCATCACACCTTCTTCATAATTTGTTTTAATATATAAATATTCACTCATTATCAAGTCAAGTACTTTATCACCTAAAAATTCTAAACGCTCATAGCTAGAACATTTTTTTTCATTCGCATATGATGTATGTGTGAAAGCTTCATTATATAAATTGTTTTCTTTAATATCTAATAGCTTAAATATATCCATGTTATCACCCAATTAATTATACCATATTTAGTTTACAATTCAAATAATTTCTAGTATAATTATATTATGAAATATTTTATTTTAGGATTTATAAAGGTATATCAAATGATACCAGGTGAATTTCATAATTATTGTAATCACTACCCTACTTGTTCTAATTATGCGATAGAAGCTATTATAGAACACGGGACGATAAAAGGGTGTTATTTAAGTTTTAAAAGAATTCTTAAATGTACTCCTTTTACTAAACCTACAATAGATTTTGTAGAAAGGAAAGTTAAATGAAAAGATTAATTTTATTAGTAGTCACTTTAGGACTATTAACAGGGTGTTTTAAAAGAGATAACTTCGAAGATATAACTATTAGTACAACTGTATACCCTATTCATTATATTGTTGATAGATTATATGGAGAATTTAGTGAAATAGAAAGTATTTATCCAGATGGTGTGGTTGTTCAACTTGAACAATGTACTGAATGTTCTAATTACACTTTAACAGACGTACAATTAGAAGAATACAGTAAAAATGATTTATTTATTTTTAATTCATTACTGCACGAAGGTTCTTACGTAAGTCAAATGAGAGATACAAATGAAGACTTAAAAATCATTAATTCTGGCGATAATTTGTATAAAGATGATTATTACGGTTTAGAAGAAATGTGGTTAGACCCATTTAGATTATTAACTATTGCAAGAAATATTAAAATAGGTTTTGAAGAATATTTAACAAATTTTTATTTAGAAGAAGAAGTTAATAATAATTTTGAAGAGTTAAAACAAGAATTAGATAAATTAGGAGCCAATATGGCAGATATGATTAAAAAAGGAAGTAGTAAAGAAATAGTAGTATCTGATGATTTATTTAAATTTTTAGAAAAAGAAAACTATGGGTTAACTGTTTACTCATTAGAAGAAAATGATGATTTATCAGCTAAAACTATAGATACGGTTAAATCATTAATAAAAGATGGAACAATTAAATATATATATACAAAACAATATGAAGAGGTAAATGATACAGTTAAATCTTTAATCGAAGGAACCGATGTTAAGATAATTGAACTTCATACTTTAACTAATTTAACTGAAGATGAATTAGATAATAAAAATGATTACTTTTCAATTATGTATGAAAATATTGAATTGTTAAAACTAGAATTATATTAGGAGGAGAATTTATGTTTTATATTATTATTGCTATTATAGCTATTATTTTAGTATCAATCAAACAAATCAACGAATATGAAAGAGGAGTTAAATTTACTTTTGGTAAGTTTTCAAGCATTATGAATCCAGGTTGGAAATTAGTATTACCTATTTTTCAATCATACAGTAAAGTAGATATTAGAACTAAAGCTGTTGATGTTCCTGAACAAGAAGCTATCACTAAAGATAACGTTTCTGTTAAAATTAACGCTGTTATTTACTATAAAGTATTTGATGCATCTAAAGCTATATTAGCTGTTGAAAACTTTAAATGGGCAGTATCACAACTTGCTCAAACATCTATGAGAAATGCTGTTGGTTCAGTATCACTAGATGTATTATTAAGTGAAAGAGAAAAAATTTCAACTGAAATTTGTAGTATTATTGATCAAGATACAGATCCTTGGGGAATCAAAGTTGAAAATGTCGAATTAAAAGATATTTCATTACCAGAAGAAATGAAAAGAGTTATCGCTAAAGTTGCAGAAGCTGAAAGAGAAAAAGCTGCTATCATTACTAAAGCTGCTGGTGAAGTTGAAGCTGCAGAAAACTTAGCTAAAGCTGCTTCTACTATGGCTAGCACACCAGGGGCGTTACATTTAAGAACACTATCTACTTTAAATGATTTATCTTCAGATCAATCAAATACAGTAATATTTGCTATTCCTTTAGAAGTGTTAAGAGCATTTGAAGGAGCTGGAGCAAAAGAAGCAATTACTAATGTTATAACAAAAAAACAATCTTAATTTGATTGTTTTTTTTCTTTTTTGTAATTTCAACCGCACCACTTAATATTAAAAATATTTTATA
>CAYJEP010000079.1:0-3554 GCA_964369555.1 uncultured Muribaculaceae bacterium
AAATGCAACGTAATTTAAAACGTTTTGAGGATTCAGCGCAGGCAATTGAAACAGCTAAGATTTCTGGAGCAGTTGGAACATTTGCGAATACGCCACCTTTTGTACAGGACTATGTATGTAATAAGTTAGAAATTAATTCTGCCGCAATTTCGACACAAGTATTACAACGTGATCGTCATGCGCAGTACTTCAGTACGCTTGCACTTATTGCTTCAAGTATTGAAAAAATGGCAACTGAAGTTCGTCAATGCGTGGATATATGAGTACAGCGTTTGATAATATGCCACTGTGGCATGAAAGAGATATCTCTCATTCAAGTGCAGAGCGTATCATTGCACCAGATGCAACGGAACTACTTGACTACATGTTAGTACGTTTCACAAGAATTATCGAAAATCTTACTGTATTTGAAGATAATATGAAAGAGAACATCTATAAAACATATGGTGTTATCTTCTCTCAACGTTTTATGTTGAAATTAATTGAAAAAGGTTGGTCTCGTGAAGAAGCTTATGATACGGTTCAACCAAATGCAATTAAATCTTGGGAAGAGAAAATTGAGTTCAAACACTTAATGGAAACAAACCCAAAAGTTCAAGATGCACTAACACAAGAAGAAATTGATGATTGCTTCTTACTTGAGCATCACCTTAAAAACGTGAATGTCATCTTTGAAAGAGTTGGAATACTATAAGTTAGAAAATGCTGATCAGAAATGATTAGCATTTTTTGTAGAAGATGATAATAAAAATAATCACTTTAAAGAAAAACACGGAACAATATTAATCGCTGAATATGAGAATTTAGATAAAGTATATAGTTGTGTGGAAAGTTGACAAAAATCGAAGCAGTGATTACAATTCACTTAGTGCTAACTATATTTAAGTTTATCTTCATTTACATATTGAGTGAGTAGATATGTATGAATTCATATGATGGTATATTGAATGATGTAATCGAGATAAAATGCACATGTTAATATTTTCAATCTCTAGATGATTGAAGAATCATATGGTTGAATTAATTTACTTTGATGAAAGGAAGAGCTAATGTTAGTTTATGAAGGAACAAAAAAGGATTTTTTATTGAATGTAGAAGAAGATACAATTGCGTCACAAATAGAGGAAACGATATATAACAAAATGAAACGGAGAACTGCTAAAAACGAGTTTCGATCATGGGAAAACTCAATGCAATATATGTATAAAGTACTTAATGATACTGAAATTCCTAATGATGCGGGTGTAGCAATAGAATACAATATACCGCAAACATCGAAACGCGTTGATTTTTTAATATCTGGTTATAATGATCATCAAAAAGGGAATGTAGTTATTGTTGAACTTAAACAATGGGACAGTATTGAAGAGGTTGATGGTCAAGATGGTCTAGTCGAAACATACACAGGTAATGCGATTAGGCGTGTTGTTCATCCATCATATCAAGCATGGTCTTATGCAAAACTAATTGAAGATTATAATGAAAATGTTCAAGACAAACATATTGATTTATCACCATGTGCTTATCTACATAATTATCGAAGAATTGAGAGTGATCCGATAGATGCAAGTAGATACAAAGTCTACTTTGATGATGCACCTGTATTTTCAAAGGGAGAAGTAAATAAGCTAAGAGAGTTTATCAAGAAAAATGTAAAGCTAGGAGATAACAAAGAATTATTATATTGCATTGATAATGGAAAAATTAAACCGTCAAAAAGTCTCCAAAGTACAATAGCTTCAATGTTAAAAGGAAATAAAGAATTCCTGATGTTGGATGACCAAAAGGTAGTCTACGAAGAAATATTATATGCTTCAAATTTAAGTATTATAGATAATAAAAAAAGGGTTATTATCGTACAAGGAGGACCGGGTACAGGGAAGACAGTTGTTGCCATAAATCTATTAGCAGAATTAACAAACATAGACCATTTTTGTCAATATGTATCAAAAAATAGTGCACCTAGAAATGTGTATCAGGCAAAACTTAAAGGTCAGATGAAGAAAAGTAGCGTTGATAATATGTTCAAAGGAACAGGAAATTATACTGAAGCACCTTCAAATAGTATTGATACAATATTAGTAGATGAAGCACATCGTGCGAATGCAAAGAGTGGTATGTTTCAAAACATTGGAGAAAATCAAATTAAGGAAATTATAAATGCAGCCAAATGTAGCGTATTCTTTATTGATGAAAATCAGCGTGTAACAATGAACGACATTGGTTCTATTTGTGAGATTGAGAGATGGGCCAGCGAATACGATGCAGAGATAATTCATCACGAGTTGACGTCACAGTTTAGATGCAATGGGTCTGATGGATATTTGGCTTGGTTAGATCATATACTAGAAATTAGAGAAACAGCAAATTATGACTTAACTAATATTGATTATGATATTCAAATCATCGACTCTCCAACACGAATGGCAGAATTAATAAGAGAAAAAAATGCACTTACAAATAAGTCAAGAATATTAGCTGGATATTGTTGGGAATGGATTAAAGGTGGGAAATCAAACACAAATATATATGATATTGTAATTGGTGATTTTGCGATGAGTTGGAATCTTGATTCATCAACTACTTTTGCAATTGATGAATCATCAATAAATGAAGTTGGATGCATTCATACCTCACAAGGGTTAGAGTTTGATTATGTAGGAGTAATTATTGGAGATGATTTGCGCTATGAAGACAATAGAATTGTAACCGATTATACAAAGCGTGCTAAAGGTGACAAATCTATAAAAGGATTAAAAAAACTAGTCAAGGAAAATCCAGGTCTTGCTAAAATAAGAGCAGATGAAATTATAAAAAATACTTATAGAACTCTTATGACAAGAGGGATGAAGGGGTGTTATATTTATTGCACAGACCATAATTTGAGTGAGTATTTAAAAATGAAAATAGAAAAATAGTAGTAAATTGATTTAAATTTACTTATTATATGAGAATGTTCTTAGATGTGAAGAAACTCTCTATAAATAATCAATAATGATTTAATGTAGTATAAGAACAAAGGACTTAGCAGTGAGCTAAGTCCTTTGTTTCATTTAATAGTTGTTTAATGAGTGGTATTGTATCCTCAGGTGTCGTCATTTGAATAGCATGCATTCCAAGTGATTTGGCAGTTTCAATGTTTTCAATTTTATCATCGATGAATAAGCATTCATGAGGTTGTTTATTTAAGATGTCAAGTTGAATTTGATAAATTTCTGATTGTGGTTTAATGAGTTTATGTTGATAAGAAAAGAGGGGAAGATGAAATTCTTGAAATATTGGATATTTTTTTAATATGTACTCTGCAGTTGGTTTTGCCATATTAGAAAGAATTGAAATTTCATAGTTTTCCTTTAGTTGTAAAGCTAACTCATGCATTTCAAAGATGGGTTGAAGTAATTCATATGATTCATTTACTACAAAGTGAATATCTTTTTCTAAATCTGGACGTTTAGATACAAAGAGTTCAATGAGCAGCTCATGATCATAAAGCCCACGCTCAAAATCATGCCAATGTCCATCCATAAAGATGAGTTTCAAGATTTCGTAGTAGG
>CAYJEP010000080.1:0-3541 GCA_964369555.1 uncultured Muribaculaceae bacterium
GTTTCATAAGAACACATTCCAATTCATTAATATTTAAACGCGTTAAATTTTTATAAATCAATCTAACCAGTAAAATTGGGACTTCTAACGAACCCTCAGGATTTAAAAACACTAATGTACTTTCAGGATTTCTATTAAAAGCAGTATTTACTTCTTGAATTTTAAAATATTTTTTCTTTTCTTTTTCCATAATATCCCCCTAAATTTATAGTGGTTATTCTAACATAAATTGCTATAAGTGTCAAATGCGTTACTATAATAGCATATGTTTATAATTATACTTCACTTTCCATTAAGTTTAGTATATAATTAATTTAGTTAGTAGTTATTACTATCCATAAACAAAAGAAATAGCGGTTGTTGTACTTCAACCCCACTTGCTCCATAGGGAAATTAGTCGAACTAATCGACTTTCATATATAAAGGGTTAATTCAATTAACCTTTTTTTATGCTTGAAAGGAGCTGATTAGTATACATATAAAGAAAAATTAATTGATTTATATGTTAACTCTAGTTTAAACGTAGAAGTTATTAATAGCAAAAATGAAACAATTAAAAAAGATATATTAAAATTAGAACAAAAGAAAAAACTAATTGATCCTTATGATGACTTTAAAGAGTATACTACTGAATTATTACATAAACTCGAACACAAACAAGATAACAATGATTACTTATTTAATAAATATGCTTTTAGTTTTTCATTTAAAAGTTTAAATAAAAAAGCAAAAAGAGATTTAATACATATGACTATATCATCATTTGATATAACCAAAGATAAAAATCACAATATAGAAATTACTAACATTAGATTTACAAATGAGTTTATTAACAAAAATAAAGTTGAATATATAGATTATATTAAAAATTTATTAAATCATAACTATGGTATTAAATATTCAGAAGCAATAGCTGAAAATAAACTTAAAACACTATCAAAAGACAATTACATTTATTCTACTTTAAAACTTGATAACAATGAATATACTGAAAAAGAATATAACAAATACATTAAATTAGTTGAAGATAAATTCTTCACTAAAAGCATAACAAGTTGTGATTAATATTTTCTTCACTTTTTAGTTTGTTCCAAATTTCATTTGGAATAGCAAGCACTGAATTTGTCCTCCCAACAAATTCTAATATAGGGATTAATCCCTAAAACCCTTTTAAACCGTATTTGTATAAAGTACTTCCACACATATAGATTTGAAATTATTATAATTTTTATAACTATTATGATATTGAATGTATATCAAATAAAATAGATAATTCAAAAGGATTTTTAAATTACTTTGATGAAAAAACTACGAAAGATATTTACTCTCGTAGTTGATGTATTCTTATTTTTCAGCAATGTAGTAACTCATCTACAAATTGCTATAATTAATTAGTGCGATAATATTAATTTATTATTTCTTTTTCGTAAAACCTTCCAATGAACTATTCCAAGTTCCATCTGGTAAAAAAGCAGAAATATCTTCCCCATTTTTTTGAGCATTTTGAAAATTTTTCCATTCATCATTTGAAAGCACATTTTTAAAGTGGTTATCATAAAATCTAAACCAATTCCAATATGAATCTGATGGAATGACATGCATACCAACTTCTGGACTAGGAAGTTCTACTCCGAATCTTGTTGTTTGATATACCATAAATTCCATTGCATACTGTTCTTCAGTTAAATCTATTTTTTGGATTCTTCCGTGTGACATCTCGTGTCTACACCTCCAAATATGTCCACCTATTGCATCTATATTAAAATATAATTCTATTTCTCCCATTTTACTAAACTCGGTTGGATTTTTTATACTTCCAGAATCTATTCCAAAAATTCTAGCATTTGCAATTATAGTTTGTTGTTCCTCTTTTGTTTTTAAGTAATCTGTTTTTTTTCTATCTCCAAATAATTTTAAATCATGTATTATCGAATCATCTGAAAAAGCTTCCCCATTTATTATTTCTTGAATTCTTTCTTCAGGATTTAAAATATCCCATTCAATTGTTGGCATGGCATTTTCTCTATTTATACCTTCACTTTGTAGGTTATATTGACATATCGGATTATTTATATTCATTACTTCATTTAATAACGGTGTTAATTGATCAATAACATCTTCTGTACCAGGAGATGTTGAAAGCAATAAATATTCACCAGCTTTAAAAGTAATACTAATTTTTTTCGAGTTAATAGTTCCCTCAATTCGTCCTTTTAAAGACGCAAAATAATCATTATTTGAATAATCATCCCCAAATTTTTCTTTCAAAAGATTATTCAATTCCATTGAATTTTTAATTTTTTTATTTAACATAAAATTCCTCCTTAATTTAATGGAATATATTATATATATTTTTTTTAATAATTGCAACAGTATTTAGAAATTTGTGCTATAATTAATTTATCAAGAAACATAGTTCGTAATTTGTTAAGAAAACGCTCCAAAAGATATTTTAGTCGAATTTTTATTAGTTCGTTTTTTTATGTAATATCAAAAAATATTATATATTTAAATAAAATCATCACACTCTAATGCAATCTATCTAACAATTTGACAATTTTTTTTTAAAATGGTATTATATCCACAATATTTTAAGGGTGGGGGAAAGAAAATGGAAAAAAATTATGGAATGGAATTTGATAGACACACTGAGCTTGTTTCTACATTACCCGATTTTAAAAAATTTTTATTATTTTTTTTAGAAGATAGTTTATTTAAAAATAAATTTAATAATAAGCAAACTATTATCGATATACCAATTTTGGGAAAACGTATTATTGAAACCAATAGTTTTTCATTAGATATGAGGAAGCTTTTAGATATACCAAATTTTTCAATAGATGGAAACGGAATTTTGTTTAATTCAAATGGTGATAAAGCCTATGTTTCACCTGATTTTTATGCTAAATGTTTTATTGAAAAAACAATGGATGCATTTAATCTTCTAATGAAATTATTTTCTAAACACACAAACATAGGAGGAGAATCTTTACAACCTGATGGTGAATTAAAACATATTGATTTTATAAAAACACATAATGCACTTAAAATATTAAAAAATTTTAATGAAACTAATACTAAGGGTGCAATTGGACTTATTCCTGATTATTCCGAAAATGAAAGAATACTGCATTTTCGAAAAATAGAAATTGGTGCAAATATTCAAAAAGGTATTGAGACAGTTTTTGAAAAAATACAATCTGATTGTATAGGCGCTTTTGAAAGTGATATGAAATTAGAAAAATATAATAAAGATGAATATGACAAATTAGAAAAAGAACACAATTATTTATTTTCAAGTGGTCCTTTTATCGATGCATGGTTTATAGAGGAATGGGAACTTGAAAATAAATTTTATGATAACGGTACTGATGAACAAAGGAAAATTTGGCTATTAAAATTTAAAGAATTTAGAAAAAAAGCAGAAGAATGGGAGTTTGAAATTTTTGTGGAAAAAGTGAAAAATAGTAACTATCTAGTAACTAGACTCCAAAAAGAAATAATAACTTATTTAAAATTCAAAATAATTAATTATGATTAC
>CAYJEP010000081.1:0-248 GCA_964369555.1 uncultured Muribaculaceae bacterium
CTTTACTTAGAAGAGCCTCATTATTATCAAAAACGGAAGATAACAAGAGTGTTAAACTAGAATGTAATAATAATGTACTTATAGCAAAAGCAAATGTTCCTGAAATAGGAAAATCAGATGAAAAACTAACTCTTCATAGTGGGAATCATGAATCTTTTAAAATAGCTTTTAGCTCTCAATACATGATTGATGCTATAAAAGCACTGGAAAGTGATGAAATTGAATTCTTATATATTGAAGATATAAAA
>CAYJEP010000081.1:258-3166 GCA_964369555.1 uncultured Muribaculaceae bacterium
CCAATTGTTTTAAAAAACAAAGATGACGATTCTTTAATTCAATTAGTAGTACCAATGAAATCATATTAATATATGATTTTTTTTGTCGAATATTGTCGAAATTTGTCGATTGATAGTAGGATGAAAAATTAAAAATTAATGTTATCATATAAATCGCTTAGGAAAATTCTAAGCTAGTTAGGGGGAAATATGAAAGATTATTATATAAATAGTGAAACATTAATGATATTGCCTGAATCAAATGAGGCAACTAGAATTTATGAATTAAATGGTGATTTTTTAATTAACAAAAATACTATGGACCTTATCGATGAAAGTTGTATGTTTTTTGGTAGCAATTACCAAGGTAGATATCTTGGAAGTAAGTCACTATTAAAAATGAATTATAAGTTACCAATTATCGTAGATGAACACAGGGAAATAATTTTTTTCCCATCATCCTCACCAAGACAAAATGATTGCCATTGGATATCATTAAATAATATTGAAAACTATTTTAAGAATGATAAAACAATTACAATTAATTTTAAAAATGGTATGAAATACAATTTAAATATGTCTTATGGATCATTTGAAAACCAAGTTTTTAGAGCTACAATGCTTGCAATGATATTAAAAAAGAAAAAAACATTATAAAACAGCCTAATAATGGCTTTTTTTATTGTTTAGAAGGCTTATTTTTGATATAATATATACATAGGTATGGGAATATTGGAAATGTATATTTTTAAAAATTTCTACTATTTTGCTAAAATGAGGTGGTGAAGTGTTTTTAAAAACAATTCAGTTGGTTAATTTCAAAAATTATCAGAGGATAAAAGTAGATTTTAATAGGAATATAAATATTTTTTATGGCAATAACGCACAAGGTAAAACCAATTTACTAGAAAGTATTTATTTATTATCTCACACGACCTCTCACAGAGTTAATGAAACACACCAATTGATAAAACATGGCAGTAAAAGGAGTAAAGTTTTAGGAACTGTTAAAAATGATAATTTTATAAATAAATATAATATTATATTAACTGATAATCGTAAGGAAATTATGATAGATTCAAATGAAGTAAAAAAAATAAATGAGTATATTTATTCTAGTATTGATGTTATTTTATTTACGCCAGATGATTTAGATTTGATAAAAGGAAATCCCAATATAAGAAGAATGTTTTTAAATGACGAGTTATCAAAATTATCTAATAATTATTATAAGTTATTAAATGATTATAATAAGCTATTAAAAATTCGTAATGAGTATCTTAAAAAGATGCAAATAAATTTAAAAGTAGATATTGATTATTTTGATATTGTAACATCATATTTAGTTGATATTGGAATTTCTATATATAAAATCAGAAAAAAATTTATAAATAAATTATCTAAAATAAGTGAGTTGTTATATGCAAATTTAACAGGCGATAGGAATTTTGAGATTAATTATGTAAGCAATTTTTTTGATAATGAAGAGAATATGAAACTAGAATTCTTGCAAAAATTAAATGAAGTTAAAAATAAAGAAATTAAAACAGGAAGTACTATGATTGGACCACATCGTGATGACTTTATTTTTCTACTTAATAAACTTGATTTAAAACTGTACGGTTCTCAAGGACAACAGCGTGCTGCAATTTTAACGATTAAACTAGCAGAAATAGATATTTACGAGAAAGCTAAAAATCGCAAACCTATAATTTTATTAGATGATGTTTTAAGTGAATTAGATGATACTAAAAAAAATAGGTTATTAAAAATAATAGATAATAATTATCAAGTTTTTATAACAGCCACAGATTTAAAGAAAATTAATAAACAAAAATTATCTAACGCTAATTACTACAAAATTAGTGATGGTAAAATAATAAAAACGGAAGAGGTTAATAATGCAAAATAATAATTATGATGAATCAAATATTCAGGTCTTAGAAGGATTGGAAGCCGTAAGAAAAAGACCAGGGATGTATATAGGTACCACAAGCAGTAAAGGACTACATCATTTAGTATGGGAAATCGTGGATAATGCTATAGATGAAGCATTAGCTGGATATTGTTCAGTTATTGAAGTTATTATAAATAAAGATAATTCAATAACAGTTAAAGATAATGGTAGAGGGATTCCAACAGGAATTCACTCAAAGACTGGATTATCCACAGTAGAAACAGTTTATACTGTTTTACATGCTGGTGGGAAATTTGGTGGAGGAGGCTATAAAGTCTCTGGAGGACTACACGGAGTAGGTGCATCTGTTGTAAATGCACTAAGTACAGATGTTGAAGTAATTGTATATCAAAACTCTAAAGTTCATCAAATAAAATTTGAAAATGGTGGAAAAGCTGTAAAACCTTTATCAGTAATTGGTGATTGTGAAAGTAACAGAACAGGTACTACTGTAACGTTTAAACCAGATCCAGAGATTTTTTCAGAAACCACAGTGTATGAATATGACATATTGAAAACTCGAATTCGTGAGCTAGCGTTTTTAAATAAAGGGTTAGAGCTTATTTTAATTGATGATAGAGAAGTAATTGAACCAAAAAAAGAAGTATTTTTATATCAAGGTGGGATTAGTGAATATATAGAGTTATTAAATAAAAATAAAACACCTATTAATGAAAATATAATTTATTTAGAAGATAATAAAAATGATATTTCATTAGAAATAGCTTTTCAATATAATTCAAGTTATTCTGAAAGTATTTATTCATTTGTTAATAATATTAATACTCATGAGGGTGGAACACATGAAGATGGTGTTAAAAGAGCTTTAACAAGAATTTTAAATTCATATGCAAAAGCAAATAAAATTTTAAAAGATAATGATGATTCTTTAACTGGTGAAGATGTTAGGGAAGGTCTAACAATGATTGTTTCTTGTAAACACCCTAATCCACAGTTTGAAGGACAAACTAA
>CAYJEP010000082.1:0-3163 GCA_964369555.1 uncultured Muribaculaceae bacterium
CTAAAAAAGGTGAATCAATGATAGTAACCGATCCAAAAGGTGAAATCTATGAAAAAACTTCTAATATGCTTAGAAGTAGAGGGTATAATGTAGTTTTATTAAACTTTCGTGATACTTTAAAAGGTAATTCATGGAATCCTTTAGCTTTACCTTATTCATTATATCAAGAAGGTAATAGGGATAAATCAAATGAGTTGTTAGATGACTTAGCTATGAATATTCTTTATGATGAAAAAGCTCAAAGTCAAGATCCGTTTTGGGAAAAAACATCAGCAGATTATTTTACTGGTTTAGCGCTTTCAATGTTTGAAGATGCTAAAAAAGAAGAAATTAATCTTAATTCCATTAATTTAATGTCAACTGTTGGTGAAGAAAAAATTGCTAATACAACATATATTAACGATTATTTTTCAACAAAAGATCCTTCTAGTCCAGCTTACATAAATGTTTCTTCTACAATTATGGCACCAAAAGATACAAAAAGTAGTATTTTGTCAGTTTTTAAACAAAAAATAAAATTATTCTCATCAAGAGAAAATTTATCAGAAATGCTTTCATATAGTGATTTTGATATGAAAGAAATTGGTAGAAGTAAAACTGCTGTATTTATAGTTATTCAAGATGAGAAAAAAACATATCATTCTTTAGTAACTATATTTATTAAACAAGTTTATGAAACTTTAATTGATGTAGCTCAAGAAATGGGAGGAAAACTTCCTTTCAGAACGAATTTCTTATTGGATGAGTTTGCTAATATGCCACCTTTAAAAGACGTAACAACAATGGTTACAGCTGCTCGTAGTAGGAATATTAGATTTAATTTTATAATTCAAAACTTTGCCCAATTGTATCAAGTATATGGTAAAGAAAACGGTGAAACAATTAAAGGTAACTGCGGGAATATTATTTACTTAATTAGTAGTGAGTTAAGTGCATTAGAAGAAATAAGTAAAATGTGTGGTGAGGTTAAATCTAAAGAAAAAGATAAAACTGCTAGTACACCTTTAGTTACAGTTAGTGATTTGCAACGTTTATCTCCTGGTGAGGTGATTATCTTACGTACCAGAATGATGCCATTTAAAACTAAGTTAGTATACGACTGGAAAATAGATTGGGGATATAAAAGAGAAAATTCTCCATATCCTATTAGAGAAAGAAAAGTAGTTCAAACATTTGATTTAAAAGCATTTGTAACTGCTAATAGGGAAAAAAGAATGAATGACCTAATAGGTGGAATGGATGGTAAAAAAATACCTAATAATCCATTTGAAAGAAATGATAAGTCTAATCCATTTGCTGCAATGATGGAAAAAAGAGAACAAAATGATTTATTCTCTGAAATGGCTTCTAAACCTAAGCCACCGAAAAAAGATTTAAATATCGATGATTTAGTAAAAAGAATTGATGCAAGAATAGCTGAATTAGAAGCTGAAGAACAAAAAGAAAAAATGGATAAACAAGTATTAGAACCTAAAGTAGAATTACCAGTTTTAAATAAATCTGAGTTAATTAGTGAAAATAAACCGATTAATACAGAAAGTGGTTCTGATTTGACTGTTGTTAATAATGATGCTACTATTGAAAAAGAAATTATACCAAGCAATAATACTATGGAAACAACTATTAAAGAAGAAGTGACAGATTTAAATAAAGTTAGTGATGACCAATTCTTTGATGATTTCTTTAATGATGATGAATACTAGTCAAATGTCATTTTAATATTTCATGTTATCTCATATAATGTATTAGGGTGGGATAATGAATATATCGGTTAAAGATTTAATAGAAGGAAACTTTAGTTCTATAATTGATATGAGAAGTATTGAAAAGTATAATAACAATCATATTCCAGGATCCATTAATGTGCCAAAACTATTATTAATTCAAAATCCAGAGAAATATATGAATAAAAATCAAACATATTATTTATATTGTCAAAATGGGCAAGCAAGCTATAAAGTAAGTGAAGCTTTAAATAAAAAAGGATATAGAATTATAAATGTTTTAGGTGGATATGAAGCCTGGATTTTATCAAAATAAAACAGCTTAGTGCTGCTTTATTTTTTTTTCGATTAAAATAACTATAAAATACATTAATGTAGATAACATAGATAATATTACTATGCCTGTCATAACTAAATTTAGATTAAACACTTGTGAACCATAAGTTATTAAATACCCTATCCCTTCAGTTGAAGATAACAATTCTCCCATAATCACTCCAATTAAAGACATTGAAATATTTATTTTTAAGACATTTATTATCTCAGGAATATTACTAGGTAGTACTAATTTATAATAGATTTGATTACTATTTGCTCCTAAAGATTTCATCAGTTTAACTTTATTTATGTCAGTATTTATAAATGCTTTATATAAATTTAAGATAGTTATAATTACTGTTATTAGTAAAGCCATTAGTATAATCGAACTCATTCCTGTACCAACACAGATTATTATTATAGGTCCTAAAGAAATTTTAGGCAAACTGTTTAAGATAGTTAAATAAGGTTCCAGGACTTTGGCAAAAAACTTATATTTCCACATAAGACTGGCTATTAATAATCCTAAAAATGAAGCTAAGATAAAACTTATGAACGTTTCTATTGTAGTTACTATGATATGATTATATAAATTGTTTTGACTATGCAGTAATAAAAAAGTATCTATAATTTTTTTTGGAGATGAGAAGATAAAATCATTTATTAAGCCCAAGTCAGAAGATATCTGCCAAGATACTATTAATAGTATAAACATTATGATTTGGGTAAGTAAAATAGCTAAATTGCACTTCTTATTTTTATTTAAATAGTATATATATTCTTTACTCTTCATTATTATCTATCTCATTCCAAATCAAATCAAAGTAGTAACTAAATTTTTTATCTTTACGATTTTCTATAGGTGTTGTTTTATTTATTAAATTAATATCAATTATTTTTTTAACCTCACATGGTCTTTTACTTAAAATAATTACTTTATCTGACATGCATATAGCTTCTGATATATCATGAGTAACCATAATAACAGTTTTATTTTCTTTTTTGATTATATTAAATACATCATTTGAAACTGCTAATCTACTTTGATAATCTAAAGCAGAAAATGGTTCATCTAATAGTAAAATATCAGGATTAGTAGCTAATGTTCTAATTAGAGCTAC
>CAYJEP010000083.1:0-2862 GCA_964369555.1 uncultured Muribaculaceae bacterium
ATTCCAAGCATGACCTAAGTGTAGCTTCCCAGTTACGTTAGGTGGTGGTATTACTATACAATAAGGCTTTTTGGATAAATCTCCAGAATTAAAATAACCTTTTTCTTTCCAGTTTTCATATTTATTTTTTTCTACTTCTAAATGATTATATTTTGTTTCTAACATATTTTTTCTCCTTTAAATAAAAAAATCTATAAATATAAGGACGTCTTAAACGTGGTACCACCTTAATTTATAGATTAATATCTACCTTAAAACTATATCGCGTTACCGATAAAACTCCAAAGACAACTTCATTAATAATTGTTAATCGTTTGCACCAACCACGACTTCTCTTATAACAATTAATTTAATTACTACTTCTTTTTCTTTGTTTTCATATAAATTATAACAAATAATAATTGATTTTACAATATTTTATTCAGTATAAGCTAATAAATCTTTAACATCATTTTCAGTTAACGAAGATAAAATTATTTCATCCTTTTTATCTTCTTCTATTAAAATATCATTTAATATTTTCTTTTTCTTTTGAAGTTCTAAGATTTTTTCTTCAATAGTTCCTTTACAAATTAGTTTAATAACTTCTACTTTGTTTTTTTGACCTATTCTATGAGCTCTATCAGTTGCTTGATTTTCAACTTGTGGATTCCACCACATATCTAAATGAATGACTATATCCGCACTAGTTAAATTTAAACCAGTTCCCCCTGCTTTTAAAGTTATTAAAAATACATTTGTATTATCTTTATTAAAAGCATCAACTAACTGTGTTCTTTTTAAACTACTCACACTACCATCAATTACATAATTAGTTATTTTATTCTCATCTAATTTTTCTTTAACAATATTTAGTGCGGATTTAAAAGAAGTAAACAGTAAGATTTTATGTCCGTTTGAAGTATAACTTTTAACTAAGTTTAAAACCTCTTCTATTTTTATAGATACACCGTCATAATTATTCATAATTAATTCAGGAGAGATACAAGTTTGTCTTAACTTAGTTAATAACTGCAATATTTTAAACCTAGCTTTTAAAAAACCTTCCTCACTCATTAATTTATCAAATTCTTTTTTTAACTAAAGCAGCATACACTTTTTTCTGTTCTAAAGGTAAATCTATATAAATATTATTTTCTAATTTTTCTGGCAAATCCAATAATACTTCATTTTTCTTTCTTCTTAAAATAAATGGCTTAATTAAATTATTTAATAATTTTAAAGTTCTTCTACCATCTTCATCAACATCTTTAATATTAAACTTAGCTTGAAATTTTGTTAAAGAGTTTAAATAACCGGGCATAATGAAATCAAATAGGCTCCAAATTTCTAATACTGAATTTTCTAAAGGTGTTCCAGTTAAAGCTATTTTAATATTAGATTTAACTGATTTAACCGCTTTACTAATAGCTGCTTTGGGATTTTTAATATTCTGAGCTTCATCTATAATTATTAACTCAAAATCTTTTTTATTATATTCATCAAAGTCTAATCTGAATCTTCCATATGAGGTAATATAAATATTATAATCATCATTTAAATCTTTTATTCTTTGTTCTTTATTTTCTGCTATAACTTTAAATTTTAAATTATTACCAAATTTTTCAAATTCTTTTTCCCAGTTATAGATTAAAGAGGTTGGGGTAACAATTAAAATTTTACAGTTTTTTTCTTTCAATAAAATTTTTAAAAACATAATGGTTTGAATAGTTTTACCTAAGCCCATTTCATCTGCCAATATCCCACCAAAACCACATTTGTAAATGTTGTATAACCATCTTACTCCAGTTATTTGATAATTTCTTAATATTTTTAAATCATCTTTAGATAAAGAAATATCTAAATCTTTATACTTATTAAAATTATCAATAAAATTTTTAAAACTATTATCAATATTTACTATTTCATATTTTTTAATACTATCTAAATATAAAGATCTATATTTAGGTATTGTTCCATTTAAATCATAAGTATCTATTGTTTCCATTACTTCTTTAAGTTCATATAAATTAGATGCTTCTAGATTAAGTATTTGACCAGATTTAAGTCTATAGTACTTTTCTTTATTCATATCAGAAAATATATTTTTAAGTTCTGATTGTTCAATTAAACCTAAATCAAATTGATAACTCATAATATTATCCTTACCAATTGAAAATTGTGATTTTATATCATTTTTAGTTATGTGAGCATTTTTAAATTTTTCTGTTGTATATATTTCATGCTTTAATTCATGTATTCCTTTTTCAATAAAATCAACCATATCATTTAAATTACTCATTATAATTTCATCAGTTATAATAAATTTTTTACTTTTAAGTTCACTAATAATACTATCTTCATAAATGTCATTTCTAAATGATTTAATTTCATCAAAATAATTTACTTCGTCGTCATAAACAAATATTAGTTTACACTTAATATCATCTTTAAAATCAAAATACATTTTAACTTTAGGTGTTTTAATTTCTATTATATTTAAAACATCTTTTGGAGCATTAATTTTTTCTTTTATATCTTCATAAATATTTTTTGATAGTAAGATCATTTTTTTCAATATTGATATTAAAAGGGCAGTCTTCGCTATATCCGTTAACTACACCGAAATCTGTAATGGTAACATTTTTATTTTTTATTAAATTGAAAAATTTTTCTAACTCTTGAGACTCAACATAAATATAACCATATTCAAACTCACATTGAAAAAGAAAAATAGCTATAGCTTCATCTTCTCTATTAAATTTGTGTTTAGTTGAGTCATAATTAAATTCTTTACCTAGAGTCATTTTTCCATTATCACTAATATAAAGATTCATAAAAGATTTAAATTTATTTGTAATAACATACATTTTATCGATTCCA
>CAYJEP010000083.1:2872-3146 GCA_964369555.1 uncultured Muribaculaceae bacterium
TAAACACCCATCAAAATAAGATGGAAATTCTAAGATGAGTTCTAAATTTATAAAATCTCTTTTATTACTATATAATTCATTTACTATAACAGAAGATAATAAGTTAGTATTATCAGTTATATTAATATCAAATAATTTTATCAAACATGCGCCTACATGTTTACATTTATTTTCTACTAAAAATTCTGGACAACTACAACTATAACCAAACACATTATCATCTTTCATTTTTAATTTCGTTTTATATGGATTAGAAAAAATATTTGATTTTATT
>CAYJEP010000084.1:0-362 GCA_964369555.1 uncultured Muribaculaceae bacterium
TCAACCTCTATTATAATTTTAACATAAAAAAAAAATAAAGTCTATTATGACTTTATTAATACGGTATGAAATTAAAATGGTGGTTATTATTATCATAATTCATCATAGTAGTTAAGTTTTCAATGGATGCACTTGGCAAATATATATCGACAACTGAAACTGCATTACCAGTACCATTGAACATAGCATAGTGATTATCGCTATCCATAGGGAAATTTGAGATATCAAACTTTTCACCTAATACTAATTTACTTAAATATATATTAGCTTCAAACATTCCTACCATATTGGTAACATTACTAACATCAAAATTGTTTCCTAGATCTATTTCTTCTACGTTAAATACCCCTCTAAACATTGTA
>CAYJEP010000084.1:391-3138 GCA_964369555.1 uncultured Muribaculaceae bacterium
TTGCTATCAAATCCCATATGTTCATTAATATAAACGTAGTCAAATAATCCAGCGGTTGTGCTATCAGCATTCATAGTTCCCATATCTTCTGGTGCGACTATATTGTGATTAGATTGTACATGAAATGTATTTCCATTAACCCAACCTACTATAGATCCATTTTGAGCTTCTGATAAATCTATTTGTTTATCACTAGGTAATTCATAATATTCAGGACTTATCCCATAATCAAAATAAATATTTTCTATTGTAGCAATTTCGCTTAGCCCATAAAAAGTACTGTTAAACGTTCCGCTATCAATAAGTAATACTTCTGCTGCAACTATTTTAACATTAAACTTAATTCCATTATATAAAGCTTTAATAACTTCTCCACCTACTGTCATTGTATCAGTAACTGATAAATCACTTAAATTAGAAAAGTTTTCTGTAATAGTAATAGTACATTCAGTTATTTTACATTCTATATTTATATCTTCTATTGTTAAATTACTATTTCCAATATGATTATCAAACATTTCTTTTGCTGTTGCTCTTGAATTATTACTATAATCATATTCAGATGCTGTATGTCCAATAGTTTTTAAATCTGTATAGTTTTGATAGTCTTCTTCTGTTGTCATAACTAGTGGTGTTCCAGAAACTATTAAATTTTCATTTTCATAATCAAAACCATCAACATGAATATCAAAACTGTATGTTAATGTGTTAGTATCAAAATTTGTAATATATCCTACTGTATAAATATCATATATGTCCCCTATACTTCCATCATTTGTTCCAGGATTAACCATACTAGTTCCTGTATCAGGATCAGTAACAACAATATCAGGTTTAGTTTCTTCTGGTGGATTCACGCCTGTATCTCCTCCAGTTGGCGGATTTCCGTCAACATCTAATATACAAGTATTTTCATTTAATCCTTCTACTTCTTTTATGATTGCTTCTTCAAAAACTTTAGTATAACAAATAGAATCATTATAAACCGCCATCGCTATATCCCCGTTTGGTTTAATAAATATATATCCTGATTCTGGCTTTTCTCCAGAATAATTAATATCAGGATAAACATTATTTTTACCATCTAACTTATCAGTTAAATTATCATCTAGCAATGATGATGCATAATAATTTTCAGCTCCATTTAAAATTAAATAAGCTTCTGATAAATTAGCTGACCTTCTTGAATCATTAATTACATTTAATATTAACGGTGTTGCTATTAAAGCTACTATTGCTAATATTATAATAACTGCTAGTAATTCTATTAGTGTGAATGCTTTTTTCATATACTCCCTACTTTCTATAGTTATTGTATCATAAAAAAACAAAGTCTAACAAGACCTTATTTTAAAATTATTAATATGAAACAAATTGTACATTTTCTTCTGGAAAATAAGAATCTATATCTGCAATATACTTTTCCGCTACTTTTATCACAACATCTCCAGAAATATAAGCTCCTGTTCCAATAAACATGGCATAGTATGCATAATCACTATAATTTCCTACATAATTTTCTTTAACTAATGATGTGTCAAAAAGCTCTCCTAAGTCAATTTTTTCTAACTTGAAAGTCAGTTCAAACATTGCAACCATATAGTCAACATTTCTTGTATCAAAGTTCTTACCAAGATTAATCTCTTCAACTTTTTGTAACCCTCTAAAAAGATATCCCATCTCTACTGTATTATGAGTATAAAAATTAGTCATTTCAATTTTTGTAACTATAGCATTGAAGTTATAATTGTACATATAATCAAACATATGATTCATATGCCTATGAGCTATAATATTTCTATCAGATTGTATATGAAATGTTCCATTATCAAACCATCCAACTATTGATTTATCTTGTTTTTCAGAAAAATCATGTTGTTTATTCATAGGTAAACTAAAATATTCTTCACTAATTCCATAATCAAAAGTTATTGTTTCAATTAAATCAAACTCCTCTATTTCTATCAACATATTTAAAAAATCAAATCCTGACATCATTTGAGCTCCATCTGCTACTATTTCCACATTAAATTTAATTCCGTTATACATAGCTCCAGTAATATCAGTTCCACCTACACTTGTAGTATTATGCTTCGAAACTGAAGATAAGTCAGCGAAATTTTCAACCACAGTAACTGTACATTTAGTTGTGTCGCAACTTATATCTACTGAATCGATAGTCAAATTATCCTTGCTCATCGAATGATTAAACATTTCTGTAGCAGTTGCATTAGATGTATTTTCATTATTTGATGGTAATACTCCTTTTGATTTTAACTCAAAATAATTATTAAAATCATCTTGTGTAGTCATTACTTGTGGTGTTCCCAAAACTCTTAAGGTTTCACCTCCATAATCAAGTCCCTCTATATGGATATCAAAACTATACGTTAAGTTTTCAACATTCACATCGGTAACATATCCTACTGTGTAAACATCATATACATCTCTTATAGTTCCTGTATTCTTATTTTGGTCAACTATAGATAGTCCTGTATCAGGATCAGTAACCACAATATCAGGTTTAGTTTCTTCTGGTGGATTAACTCCTGTATCTCCTCCAACCGGTGGATTTCCGTCAACATCTAATATACAAGTATTTTCATTTAATCCTTCTACTTCTTTTATGATTGCTTCTTCAAAAACTTTAGTATAACAAATAGAATCATTATAAACCGCCATCGCTATATCCCCGTTTGGTTTAATAAATATATATCCTGATTCTGGCTTTTCTCCAGAATAATTAA
>CAYJEP010000085.1:0-3021 GCA_964369555.1 uncultured Muribaculaceae bacterium
CTCCCGACCCCCTGCTTGTAAGGCAGGTGCTCTAACCAACTGAGCTAATCGCCCGTCACAAATAATTTCGTTGACATAAATAAATATATCATTTTAAAAAATGTTTGTCAATACTATTTGTTATGTTTTATTATTTTTTTTAAACTTAACTCAATCCACTCTGGTAATTTAAGTTCCAAAGTCTTAAAACCCATTGAAGTTTCAACGATTTCTTTAGTTCTATTTTTTTTAATATTCTTATAATTTATATCTTTAATACTCAATTTTAATTTGAAATTGTCTTCATCTATATCTAAAATCTTAACATATATATTATCACCTACTTTTGCAATTTCATTGATATTTTTTACAAAACTATGAGATATTTCTGAAATATGTATCAACCCAGTATAATATTCATCAAATGATATAAATATACCATATTTTTCCACACCAGTTACAATTCCTTTTATTACTTTTCCTATTTTATACTTATCCATAATTCACCTGAAATAATTATATCATTTTTTTAGTGAAATGTCTTTACTTTAAATAAAAGTTCTTATATAATAAGTCTCGGTGATGGAAATGAAAGAAATCGAAAACAACATTATTGAAGTCATAGACGAATTAAGACCTTTTATTATTAGCCATGGCGGTGATATACAATTTGTTAAATTTGAAAATGGAACTGTATATATAAAAATGCTTGGAGCTTGTGCGAATTGTCATATGCTTGATGCTACATTAAAAGAAGGTATTGAAGAAACATTAAAAAACGAGATTGAAGAAGTTATGCAAGTAGTTAATATTGCATAATTTTTTTTATCCACTCAATTTCTACTAATTCATTATTGGTATTCAATTTTGTATATAAATAAACTATAAATTTCTCATACTCTTCTACTTTAGCTATGATTTTTTTCATTTCTATTTCTTCTTTTTTATTATCAATTATTTTTTCATATAAATCAAAATAATAAGTAGGAAATAATATTCTTGAAAATATTAAATTTTTTTCTTCTTTGCTAAACTGATTATAATATAAAAGATCATCTACTAATTTATATGAATCTTTATTGGTAAAAAAAGCACTATTTATATAATCACAAAAATCTCTTATTCTTAAATCTATTTTAATATTAAACGGGTTGTATAAATCATAACTTGTACTTAATGCAGTAATTCTATAATGTGAAAGAGATTTTGTCATTTTAGTTTTATCTGTAATATTACAAAGTAATATCGCTGTTTCTGCTAATCCTACATAATAACTAAAGCTTTCTGTTAACAATGGATATTGTTTACCCATTTGATTCAACTGATACTCAAAAGAATCTATTTTATTTGCCCATAACAATACCCAATTAATTATTTCTTTATCATTTACATATAAAGAATTTATTTTTAATACATCCTCTAATGTCACAGAATATTTTTTTACCATAATTTCTAATAGAACATAGTATTCATTATTTATTAATATATGGGTTTTATTTTCTAAAGTTAAAATAAATTTATGAATAGGAATTTGATAGGGAGATATCTTATTATATAAATCATATGTTTTATCAATTATGTTGATATCATAACAATAAAATAATAAATAATTTTTACTTTCAGAGGAGAAATAATAATTTTTTTCTTTTTGGTGAATTGATAGAGGTTCTATACCATAATTATAGATTATTTCATTTTTCATTATTCACCTCTAATTAATTTTATTTATAAACACTTAACAATATGATTATTTATATTAAAAAAAGCCATACTACTAGTGGTGATTATATGGAAATTTTAGTTTTAAGCATACAAATATTTTTAGTTAGAATTTTAGATGTTTCTTTAGGAACTTTTAGAACACTCATTACAGTTAAAGGCAAGAAATTATATGCAAGTATAATAGGTTTTTTTGAAATTTTAATTTGGTTTTTAATCGTAAGAGAAGCTTTAAACACTGATATAGATAGCATTTGGATTGCTATTTCATACGCTTCAGGATTTGCTATCGGAACATATATGGGAAGTATTTTATCTTCAAAATTTATTTCTGGGACATTATCTTTTCAAGTTATTACAGCTAAATCTAGTCTATTAACTCAAGTTATTAGAGAAAACGGTTTTGCTGTTACATCTATCAAAGTAGAAGGCAAAAACAAAGAAGAACAAAAATATATGCTCTTTATAGAAATAAATAATAAAAAGATTGATATTTTACAATCTTTAATTAAAAAATATGATTCAAAAGCTTTTATAGTTGTTAATGATACTAAATTTATTCAAAACGGATACATGGAAACTACAAAATAAAACCCATTTTAATGGGTTTTTTCAATAATCATAACTACCATTTATTTTTTGATATATTGAGTCGCTTAATTCACCTATTTTCCACGTATCTTCAATCTTCTCAACAGGGATATATAAAGTATAAGCTACTTTTTCTTTATAATTTTCCATTTGATTTAATTTATAATCCATGAACTTTTCTGAATCATAATCATTAAATTCATTTAAAAATTCATCTGGGTTTTCTCCTAAATATAAAGTAGCTTCATCTAAAGCTTTATTAAAATCAATAACTTCAATATCTACTGTAACTACTGCTTCATCTCCATCTAAAGATTCTTCTTTAATATTATATACTAAGTTTTGATATTGTTTTTTCATTATATTAGTATACTTTTCTTTTTGTGATTGTGTCATAGAATTTTCTTCTTCTACAACTTGATTTAAATCCTCTAAAACTACCGAATCTAAAGTTTGATATTTTTTAAAAAACTCTTCTGTTGCTTTAATTGGGGTATTACCATTAGTACAACCAACTAGTAAAATTACAGACATAATAAATAATTTTTTCATCTTTTCCTCCTAATAATATTGTGTTGAAATATAGATATTTTATACATTTAATATTAGAATTCCTTTTTTAATATAATATAGTTTGATTTTTATTTTAAATATGATATAATATTTTTGTTGGAAGTAATAGGGGCGTAGTTAAATGGTATAATTACGGTCTCCAAAACCGCGGTTGGGAGT
>CAYJEP010000086.1:0-2546 GCA_964369555.1 uncultured Muribaculaceae bacterium
AACCTTGGAAACAAAAAGGAACTGGTAGAGCTAGACATGGTTCAACTAGATCACCAATTTGGAGAAAAGGTGGAGTTACATTCGGACCACATCCAAGAAGTTTTGCTATTAAAATGAACAAAAAAGAAAGAAGATTAGCTTTAAAATCAGCTTTAGCTTATAAAGCAATCGAATCAAATTTAGTTGTAGTAGATAACTTTATTTTAGAAACTAATAAAACAAAAGAAATGATTAAAATTTTAGAAACTTTAAAAGTAGAAAAAAAAGTTTTAATTGTAGTTAATGAATTAACGGATAATGTTATATTAGCAGCTAGAAATTTAAGTAATGTATTATTATTAAGTGTTGATGAAATAAACACTTATGATATTGTCCTTGCTGATAAATTAGTTATTGAACAAGCAGCACTTAAAACTCTAGAGGAGGTGCTAGCATAATGGATTCATATAGAGATATAATTAAAGGTCCAATTATGACTGAAAAATCAACAGCTTTAGCAAGTAATAATGTAATTACATTTTCAGTAGATGTTAAAGCAAATAAAACACAAATTAAACAAGCAATTGAAAAAGTATTTAATGTTAGTGTTGAAAGCGTTAATACAATTAACGTTAGACCTAAGAAAAAAAGAGTAGGTAAATACTCTGGATACACTAATAAAATGAAAAAAGCAATTGTAAAACTAAAAGAAGGAAGTTCAATTGAACTAAACTAAGGAGGAGACTATGCCAATTAAAAAATATAAGCCAATGACTAATGGGCAAAGAGGAATGACTAAATTAGATAATTCAGAAATTACTAAGTCAACTCCAGAAAAATCGTTAGTTGTTGCTTTAAATAAAAAAAGCGGGCGTAATAACCAAGGAAGAATTACTGTTAGACATCGTGGTGGTGGAGCTAAGAGAAAATATCGTATTATTGATTTTAAAAGAAATAAAGATGATATTAAAGCAACAGTTACTGCTATTGAGTATGATCCAAACAGAACATCTAATATCGCACTTGTTACTTACGTTGATGGCGAAAAAAGATATATTATCGCTCCTAAAGGATTAAAAGTAGGAATGACTATTGAATCAGGAGAAAATGCTGATATTAAAGTAGGAAATTCATTACCTTTAAATAAAATTCCTGAAGGAACATTAGTTCACAATGTTGAATTAAAACCAGGTAAGGGTGGGCAAATTGCTCGTTCAGCTGGAGCATCAGTTCAAATTTTAGGATTTGAAGATAGATATGCATTATTAAGACTAGCTTCTGGAGAAGTTAGAAAAGTATTAGCTACTAACAAAGCTACTATTGGTGAAGTTGGTAACGAAGATCATGAGTTAGTAAATATTGGTAAAGCAGGACGTAAACGTCACATGGGTATTAAACCAACTGTTCGTGGTTCTGTAATGAATCCTAACGACCATCCACATGGTGGTGGTGAAGGTAGAACACCAATCGGTAGAAAAGGGCCAGTTACTCCTTGGGGTAAACCAGCGCTTGGACATAAAACTCGTAAAACTAAAAAAGCTAGCGACAAATTAATCGTTCGTCGTAGAAAAAAATAGTGAAAGGATTTAAATTATGGCAAGAAGCTTAAAAAAAGGACCTTTCGTTGATAAATCTTTAATGAAAAAAGTTAAAGCAGCTAACGAAGGCGGTAAAAAAGAAGTAATTAAAACATGGTCTCGCCGTTCAACGATTTATCCTGAATTTATTGGACATACATTCGGTGTTCACAACGGTAAAACGTTTATTCCAGTTTATGTAACTGAAGATATGGTTGGACATAAATTAGGAGAATTCGCTTTAACACGTACAAACGGTGGACACGGCGATTCAAAAGGGAAAAAATAGTTCCCAGGGAAGGAGAATTTTAAATGGAAGCAAAAGCGATAGCAAAAAATGTAAGAACAGTGCCTCGTAAAGCTCGTTTAGTTATAGATTTAATCCGTGGGAAATCGGTTATAGAAGCTGATAAAATTTTAAAAAACTTAAATAAAGAATCAGCTAGATTAATCCACAAAGTATTAGTTAGTGCAACTGCTAATGCGGAAAACAATCTAGGACTTAAAAAAGAAAATTTAGTAGTTACAAAAGCTTTTATTGATGAAGGTTTAGTAATGAAAAGAATGAAATTTGGTTCACGTGGACACGTTGATCCTATTAAAAAAAGAACAAGTCATATTACAGTTATTGTAAGTGATCAAAACTAAAAGAAAGGTGGTATATTATGGGTCAGAAAGTTAGTCCAATAGGACTTCGTATAGGCATCAATAAAAAATGGGAATCTAATTGGTACGCTGAAAAAGATTTCGCTAAAAACTTAAACAACGATATTAAAATTCGTAAATTTTTAGAAAAAAAATTAAAAGATGCTTCAGTTGCTAGTATTATAATTGAAAGAACTAGTGCTAAGACCGATGTTATTATCAATACTGCTAAACCAGGCGTTGTTATAGGTCATGGTGGCGAAGAAATTGAAAAATTAAAAAAATCATTAAATAAATTAGTTGGTGAAAATATTCAAATTTCTATTATGGAAATTAAAAAACCTG
>CAYJEP010000086.1:2556-3012 GCA_964369555.1 uncultured Muribaculaceae bacterium
CACCAAATTGAAAACAGAGTATCTTTCCGTGTTGCTCAAAAAAGAGCTATCAGAAACGTTATGAAATCTGGAGCTAAAGGTATTAAAACTGCAATCTCTGGACGTTTAGGTGGAGCTGATATGGCAAGAACAGAAGGATATAAAGAAGGTGTAGTTCCATTACATACACTTCGTGCTGACATTGATTATGCACACAAAGAAGCAAATACAATGTACGGTAAAATTGGTGTTAAAGTATGGATCTATAAAGGAGAAATATTAAAAGGAGGAGATAACGATGGCAGTAATTCCAAAAAGAACTAAATACCGTCGTCCTCACCGTTTAAAATATGATGGATTATCTAAAGGTAATTTAGAATTACACTTTGGAGAATTCGGATTACAAGCTTGTGAAGGAGCATGGATTACTCAAAATCAAATTGAGGCAGCTCGTGTTGCTATGAACCGTTATATGAA
>CAYJEP010000087.1:0-2931 GCA_964369555.1 uncultured Muribaculaceae bacterium
TATGTTAAAGAGGAAGATATTAAAAAATGGGTTAACTATAGTGAATTAAAATTTTTAGATTGTGCGTGTTCTGTAACTAAGAAAAATGCTGGTAAAAGAGCTGTTGTTAAAGAGTTAGTAAATGATTTAAAGAAAGTTTATGATAAGGCTGATATTAATATTATGACTAGTACTAAGAATGTTAATTTAAATACTATTTTAGGAGTTAAAAAAAATAATTAAAATAATGGATAAATATTTTAATTTATGATATAATATAATTGTCTGGAAGTAGCGATAAGCCACTTAGAAAAACCGACTAATTAACGTTATCGGGAATCTAATTATTTGGTGGTGTTGAATACTTAGATTTATCTAGGGATCCTTAAACCATTTATGTGATGCCCACCTGGATTGATTCAGGTTTTATCGTTAAGGCCCGCTCTTCTGGACTTTTTTTTTATATTGTGATATTATATTTTAAGAATAGAGTTGATAAGAATGGATAGAAATATTGTTAATATGATTAAGTGTTTAGGGATTGATATGATTGATAATGCGGAGTCTGGTCATCCTGGTATTGTACTAGGTGCTGCGCCTATTTTATATACTTTATATGCTAAACACATGAATATTGCTTTAGATAGTCCTTATTGGATTAATAGAGATAGGTTTGTTATGTCAGCTGGTCATGGTTCAGCTTTACTATATTCTGTTTTATATATGGCAGGATTTATTACTTTACATGATTTAAAGAACTTTAGAAAGATTGATTCTAAAACTCCTGGGCATCCTGAAATTTCAGTTACTCCTGGTGTTGATATGTCAACTGGTCCTTTAGGTCAAGGTATATCAAGTGCTGTTGGTATGGCTATTGGTGGAAAAGTATTAAATAGTAAATATAAATTACCTAAGAAAAGTAAAATGGGAGCAGAGAGTAGTTTAATAGATTATAATGTTTATGTTTTATGTGGTGATGGGGATTTAATGGAAGGTGTTTCCTATGAAGCTTTATCACTTGCTGGTAGTTTAAAATTAAATAATTTAATTGTTTTATATGATTCTAATAGTATAACTTTAGATGGTAAAACAGAAAATGTTTTTGATGATAATATAACTAAAAGATTTGAAGCAATTAATTTTAATGTTATTACTGTTAAGGATGGTAATAGTATTGCTGGTATAGATAAGGCTATTAGGGATGCAAAAAAATCTGATAAGCCTACTTTAATAGAAATTAAAACTATTATTGGAGTTGATTCAATTAAAGAGGGTACAAGTAGTGTTCATGGTTCGCCTTTGGATAAACCGGATATTGCTAAAATTAAAGCTACTTTAAATATACCAAATGAACCATTTTATGTAGATGAAAATTTGGTTAATAGTTTTAGAGAACAAATTAATTCAAGAAGAAAGAAATTTGATGATTTTAAAAAGATTGATTTACCTTCCTTTAATGTTGATATAGAAAACTTAAAATTAGATGATGATTTAAGTTTAAGAGAAATAAACGGAAAAGTTATTGAAGAAATTCATAAAAGAATGGATTTATTTATTGGTGGTTCTGCTGATGTAGGTTCATCTACTAAAATAGAGGTAACTAATACAATTAATAGAAGTTTTAAAAATAGAGTTATTAATTTTGGAGTAAGAGAACATGCTATGGGGTCAATTTTAAATGGGTTAGCTTTATCACACTTTATTCCTTATGGTTCGACATTTTTAGCGTTTGCAGATTACATGAAACCTGCTATAAGAATGAGTTGTTTAATGAATTTACCTGTTACTTATGTTTTTACACATGATAGTATAACAATAGGTCAGGATGGACCTACACATCAACCTATTGAACAAATAAATATGTTACGTAGTATACCTAATTTTAATGTTTATAGACCTGCTTCTAAAGATGAAGTGATTGGTTGTTGGAATCATATTTTAAAAACTAATAAACCTTCTGCTATTATTTTATCTCGTGATAAAGCACTGGAATTTCCAAGTTCGACTGTTTTAACTAGCAAAGGTGGATATATAGTAAGAAAAGAAAAAAAATCCCTACACGGAGTTATTATAGCAACAGGAAGTGAAGTAGGAATAGCTTATAAAGTAGCTGAAGAATTATTTAAAGATGGAATTGATATTAGAGTAGTTAGTATGCCTAATAGAGAATTGTTTTTAAAACAACCTTTAGAATATCAAGAAAGTATCTTACCTAAAATGACTAAAGTAATTGTAATTGAATTTGGAAATAATTATGGATGGAGAAGATTTGTTTATAATGAAAAATATTTAATTACTGTAGAAGAATTTGGGTATAGTGGTTCTAAAGATTCTATTTTAGAAAAATTAAATTTAACTTATGATGATATACTTAAAAAAGTTAAAAATTTACTAAAATAAGACAAATTTTTTAAATAGAAGATTATATAATCTTAATAGGTGATTCTATGAGAGAATATAATCTTTTTGTTTTAAAAGATTCTTGTAAAAAAGTATTTAAAGAGGAACAAAGTATTTTATTTAATAATTTAAAAGATATATATTTAAGTGATAATATTATATATGGAAAATATTTATTTGAACAAATGTGTGAATATATTGATGTAGATATTTTAAAGGAATATTTTAATAAAAAATATAATATTAAATATGGTGAATGTTTTAAGTATGGTAGTTGCCAAATATATGTTAAGCATTCAAGAATAGTTGTTAAGAGTATTGATAATTTACCAAATATTTTAAAAATTTTTAATATTTATAATAGAAATATTTTTATATGTGATTTCTTTAATAATGATTATTTCTTTTTAAATGATTTAAAAGGTAAATTTTTACAAAAAAATTGAAAAATTGTATTAAATAAGATATAATAAATAAAGGAGGAAATAGTATGTTAGCAGAAATAATAGCTTTAATAATAGGTTTAGTTGTAGGTTTAGTAGCAGGATTTTT
>CAYJEP010000088.1:0-1800 GCA_964369555.1 uncultured Muribaculaceae bacterium
ATGTAACCCTTGCCCTGATGGGTAAGGAAACATATCTAAAACATAAAACCCAGGCTTTGTATCATCATATACATCTGTTTTAAATGTCTTATTTGTTAACCAATAATTTTGCCGTTTTTTCTCAATCTTTTTGTGATCAAACATTTTAACTCCTCCTTCAAATAAAAAACGCCCTTAAAATCTAAGGACGAATGTTCGCGGTACCACCTTAGTTCATGCGAGTATCCCTCACATGCCCTCATCTCTTTATCGCAGAGAATACGGAATTATTACTAACCCTGCTCCAAGATAAGTTCACTTAACTTTCAGTTCGATTTGCACCCACCATCGACTCTCTTAACTGTTGTTTAAACTACTACTTCTTGTCATTGCGTTGCTATTATAGTAATTCATTTAGATATTAAAGTCAATGCAATATCAGTAGTATTTTGCAATTGCCTGTGTTCCCTCATCTTCAAGTCCTTGCGCTTCCAATTGCTCATAAGCTTGCAGTACTTCTTTTAATACAATCAGGTTTAATCCAGCTTGATTTTCTTCTTCTAAAGCTAGTCTCATATCTTTAATGAAGTGTTTAATATAAAATCCTGGATCATAGTCTTCCGCAATGATTTTTGGACCATTATTTGACATCTGCCAAGACCCTGCTGCACCTGCACTGATTGCCTTTAATAAAGTTTCACTATCAAGTCCTGCCTTTTTAGCATAAGCAAGAGCTTCTGCTACTCCACTCACTGTACCTGCAATTGCAACTTGATTGGCCATCTTTGTGTGTTGACCAGCTCCTGCTTCTCCCATATAAACAATATTTTTTCCCATACATTCAAACAGTGGTAGTATCTGCTTATACGAGTTGTATTCACCACCAACCATAATAGACAATGTTCCATTTTTCGCACCACTATCTCCTCCAGATACTGGTGCATCAAGAATCTCAATTTGATTCTCTTTTCCCCGTTTTGCAAGCTCAATTGCAAGACTTGGACTAGAAGTAGTCATATCTGCTGCAACAATATTTCTTTTAGCATACTTAAAGATTTCTTCATATACCTCTTTGACATCACTTGGATACCCTACAATTGTAAAAACAACATCACAATTCTTGACACACTCAGAGATTTCATCGTGTACTATGGCACCAAACTCAGCACAAGCTTGTGCCTTACTTTTAGTTCGATTGTAAACATGCAATTCATTGCCTGCTTTTGCTAAATTGTGAGCCATCGCTGCTCCCATAACACCTGTACCAATAAATGCTATTTTCATAATACGCCCTCATTTCTCTCTTATTATATATTGAATACCTAAATCAAGATAAAACTAACATGAATCAGATTTAGGTATTTTTTGCATTATTGTGCTCCATTAACTTTACAATAGCGTCAAAATCAACTTCATCATTTGGATATTTTTTTACATCTCTCATACGTAAAGTAAATTCATACTTCTTTTTACCATGGGAAAAACGTACACGACAACGTGGTTTCCATTCATCAACAATTTGCACAATAATTTCATTTAATGGAAATCGCATTATTTCTGAAGTACTTCCCTTTTTATTTAACATCTTTAAATTTGCAATTAGTAGCTCATCATCTGTTATCGCAAAAACACAGTTTACTACTGTACTAGAAAAAGTAAGCAACGCACAAACCACAATACCTATGTTAATAGAAATTGTAATTATTGGATGATCAATAATCATTCGCAAACCAAACAGAATACAATACACTGCTACAATAGTAATCGTCATTCTCTTTGAATTAACTGCATGTATTTGATATTTTACATCTTCATTTTAAT
>CAYJEP010000088.1:1810-2916 GCA_964369555.1 uncultured Muribaculaceae bacterium
CATAAATTATTTCTCCTCTAAAAAAGGATGTTATCCCTCCTTAAATTTCTACTTTTTTTAATCGCTTAAGTGCTCCTGTTGAAATAATTCCAGTTAATATTCCAGTAGGAATCGCACTAATCAATAGCATTGGCACAATCACGATAAAAGCATCTTGTTGATAAATAAAGGCTACTGTCATTACTTGACCAACTGAATGAGCGATTGCACATAGCATTGATGTTGAATACAGTGGCATCTTAAACATCTTTCTTACTATAATTAAAACTAAGCTGCTTAACACGACACCACTAGTTGCAACCCAAAAAGTCGTACCTAAAATCGTACCTCTTAATAGATTACTTACCACAACACGCATGACATTGACTTGAATCATTTCTTTGATACCAAACATCTCCAAAGCGACAATTGCCATGATATTTGCCAATCCAAAGCGTATACCATAGGGTAAGAAACCTAAATAAGTTGACTCAAAAATATTTACGGCAATTGCCATCGCCATTAACATTGTTACAAAAGTTAATTTTCGTACTTTTTTGTTACTCATTATCAATACCAGGTGCCTCAACAAAGACATTGTTTGGCAAACAAGTTATTGGAATAATATCTCCACTCTTTGCCCAACCTTGTTTTACACAAAGGTGATTTGGGCACTCTGTATCCTCAGTCATATGCCACTGTCCATCTTCAACTTCTAAATACAGTGTTCCATAATCCCCGTCGATTTCATAAACATGATCTTTGTGAACATCAAACGACAATACAATTTGATCACGATAGTACACTGTCCCCATCTCTCTTGAATTATCATTATTAGAAACGACTGCTTGGCTTATAAAATAAATAATCACCGCTGCAATCACTATTCCAAACATTACAAATAAATCTTTTTTCTTCATACTTCCTCCTACTACATAAATAGCTTTGATAATTATATCACACATTTATGTAGTTCGTAATCTTCTTACCTGAATTTTGTGTGAACAAACAAAATTATGCTACAAGCTTAGTTAAATCTTTTGCCCAATAGCGCTGTGTTAAACGACGTAGTCCACAAATTAAGCGAACAAATTCTTAGATTTGTGTTGCTAAAACGACAAGTACAA
>CAYJEP010000089.1:0-2827 GCA_964369555.1 uncultured Muribaculaceae bacterium
TTTTAAATATTCTAAAGTAATAACTTCACGTGGAAAAACATGAGTTAATTTATTTAAAACTCGATCAGTATGTTTTTTTACAAGTTTGTTTTCTATCGGTTCTACAGATGTTCCAATTAGATATGTAGGAACTCCAAATTTTGTATTTACATCCATTTGAAAAACATGCATTAAACTATCTAATTTTCTACCGCCTAAAAAGCCACCACCACACACAAGTATCATATCACTTTTAGATAATAAATTGAATACTTCATTCTTTTTGATTAGATTTTTCAGATTAAACTTCATTGCTAAAGTAAGCTTTACAAATTGAAAACATACTTTAAAAAGAGCTCTTAATTTACCAAGTTTAGTATTCTTATATGGTCTTGGGTTAAGAACATTACTATACACATTTTTAATAGTTTTATCTTTACAATATCTTTTTTTGTCTTCATCTGGAGTAAATGATAAAACGTTTATTTCAATATTTTTTTCTCCATATAATTCTTTTAATGCATTGATAGTACCTAATAAAATACCAGCATCACCCTTATTAAACCATGTATAAGCGTTTGTGATTGTAATTTTTTTCTTCATCTATATCCTCCTAAGTAATTGTTCATACTTTTCTATTAATTTACTTGATTCATTCTTAATATTGAATCTTTTTTTAGTCATCTCTAATGATGTATCTTTTCTTTCAAATTTTTTATAATTCGATAAAATTGTTTTAGCCCATTTCTTAGAATCATTTTCTAAAGATAAAAATTTAGTAGTTTTTAAAACTTTAGTTTCTTTAGTCATATCATCTGAAAAGAGACATAATAAACCAGCTGCTTGAGCTTCTACTCCAACAACAGGTAATCCTTCATATAATGAAGGTAATAAGAACACATCCATTGCTTGATAAAGTGAAGAAGCATCACTTCTTTGTCCTAAGAATTTAACTGCTTTATCAAGTCCTAGAGTTTTAACTTTTTCTTCCATTTTTTCTTGTAAAGGTCCTTGTCCTGCTAGTAATAAAACAGTATCTTTATTAATTTTATTAATTTCACTAAAGATATCAATTAAAAAGGCATGATTCTTTTGTTCTACAAATCTTCCAATGTGTCCAATTACGATTTGATTTCTTTTGATACCTAATTCTTTTAATTTATTTTTTCTAATATTTTTATCATATTTAAATTTATCTAAATCAATAGCATTATTTAATAAATAAACATTTTTATTATCATATTCTTTATTACCAAATAACCATCTACCTGCTAGTTCTGAACAACAAACATAATCAGTAGCGTAAGTTTTAGAAAAAGGTTTAAAAACTTGTTTTAATAAGTTTTTTTTAAACTCCTTTTTATTAGTTGTAGAATGACTATGCGCTATTCTTATTTTAATACCAGCTTTTTTAGCTATTCTTAAAGGAAAAATAGATAATGTATTAATATGAGAATGAACTATTTTATAATTACCTTCTTTAAATACTTTTAATAATTCTTTTCCATATTCTTTAACTTTTTGATATGGTGGGATTAAAATAACTTTTCCACCTAGAGATTCAATTTCTTCATAAGGAATATCAGTTGAATCATTATCACATAAAAAATGAAACTGAATTTTTTCTTTATCTATATTTTTATAGTAGTTCATGATAACAGCTTCTACTCCGCCACCAACCCATTTACCTACTATATGAGCTACAACTAACTTCTCCATACTACTCTGCTCCTTCTCTTTTAATAACTAAGATAACTGTTTTAAACAGTATTTTAATATCATGTATGAAATTACATTCGTGAAAATAAGTATGATCTAAATCAATTCTTTCTTCGAACGTTATATCACTTCTACCGCTAACTTGCCATAAACCAGTTAATCCCGGTTTTAATTTAATAATTGTATGATATGAATCTTTCATATCTTCTTTTTCTCTATTTAAATATGGTCTAGGACCTACTAAACTCATATCACCTTTTAAAATATTGATAAATTGAGGTAATTCATCAATACTAGTTTTTCTTAATAATGCTCCTATTTTAGTTATTCTAGGATCTTCTTTTAATTTTTTATATTTAGCATATTCAATTCTTGCTTCTTCATCTTTTTCTAATAATTCTTCTAAAACTTTATCAGCATTATTAACCATTGTTTGAAACTTATACATTTTAAACATTTTACCATTTCTACCGATTCTTTCTTGAACAAAAAATAAAGATGTATCTATTTTTTTAACCTTATAAACTAAATATAATATTACTATTGTAGGGATTAAAATTAACATTCCTATTAATCCACCAACTACATCTAACCCTCTTTTAAAAACTCTACTTATACTAATTTTACTACTCATTTTACTACTACTCCACTCTCTACAAATCATATGTATCACATAAAATATAAGTGCAATTAGTAGCTTATTAAGTATTTTAAAACAAAAAAACTCAAAAAAAGCCTCAAAAAAAATAGGATTTTATCCCCTTTATAACATACTTACATAAAGTAGTTGTCAAGAATTTTCATCTAAATCTAATTTAAAATTGCATAAATATTATTGTGATAGATTCAATAACCTAAGTTATTGGTTGTTATAAAACATTTTGTTTTACTACCTCGTAAATATTCCTTTTTATTCTTTTGTGTCAATTCTTGAGCATCAAATTGACAATGCATTACTGCAATATAGTTATATATTTTAATCTTTAAAACTAATTTAAAAATGTAATATAATAGAACTTTCTTACCCAAAGTTCAAGTGTGCTACTTAAAGTCTTTCAATATACATCAATAATTTTACCGATAATTGCTTAAATTGTCAATTAAATATTGGATATTTTTAAAATTTAAT
>CAYJEP010000090.1:0-2198 GCA_964369555.1 uncultured Muribaculaceae bacterium
CATAATGCATTATTAGGGGTAACAAGTGATTCTAGTCCATTTCATTGGCAATATGGAGCTATTGCTAGATTAGAAAAAGGCGAAAAAATAGATAAATATTTAAAAGATGGATATTCTTCTATCTCACTAGGTTATATCGGGATTTATGAAGCAACTAAATTAATAACAGGTAAATCTCAAACTACTCCTGAAGGAAAAGAATTCGCATTAGAGCTATTAACTTATTTAAGAGATAAATGTTCAGAATGGAAAAATGAAACAGGATTAGGATTTGCTTTATATGGAACTCCTGCAGAAAGTTTATGTTATAGATTTGCAGATATTGATTTACAAAATTTTGGTAAAATTAAAGATATAACAGATAAAGGATATTATACAAACTCATACCACGTTGATGTTAGAGAAGAAATTGATGCATTTACTAAATTGAAATTAGAAAATGAATTTCAAGTATTATCAACTGGAGGAGCGATTAGTTATATTGAAATTCCTAACATGCAAAATAATTTAGAAGCGTTAGAAGAATTAGTTAAATTTATATATGAAAATATTCAATACGCTGAATTTAATACAAAAAGTGATTATTGTCACGAATGTGGATATGAAGGCGAAATCAAAATAAATGATAAAATTGAATGGGAATGTCCTAATTGTGGAAATAAAGACAAACAAAAAATGAATGTTACTAGAAGAACATGTGGTTATTTAGGTGAAAATTATTGGAATTTAGGTAAAACTAAAGAAATAAAAGAAAGGGTATTACATTTATAATGTACTATTCTGGAATTAAAAAAAACGATATTTCAAATGGACCTGGCATTAGAACTAGTATTTATGTTTCTGGGTGTAGAAATTGCTGCAAAGGTTGTTTCAACCCTGAAACTTGGAACTTTAAATATGGTAAATTATTTGATGAAGAAGTATTAGAAGATTTTATTGATGCTTCTTTACAAAATCATATTGAAGGAATCACTATTTTAGGAGGAGAACCGTTTGAACCTGAGAATCAGGAAACTGTTTTAAATATAATATTAAAATTTAAAGAAAAAAATAAAGATAAAAGTATTTGGATGTTTACTGGTTATTTATTTGATGATCACATTGAAAAATGGTGTACAGAACTTCCATATACAAAAGGAATAATTGATAATATTGATGTTTTAGTGGATGGTAAGTTTGATGAGGCATTAAAAGATTTAGAACTAGGTTTTAGAGGTTCATCTAATCAAAGGATAATAGATGTTAAAAAAAGTTTAAAAGAAGGCTATATCGTATTACACGAAAAACAAAATAGCAAGCAGGAGAAGAAAATATGGAAGTAAGATTAAGAGGTTTTGAAGTAGCTAAAGGTTTTGAAGATAAAGAAATTAATTTACCCGTTAGAAAAACTAAACATGCTGCTGGATATGATGTAGAAGCAGCAGAAGATGTTATAATCCCGGTTTTTAAATCAGGAATGAAACCAACTTTAATAAAAACAGGATTAAAAGCTTATTGTCAAGATGATGAATTTTATATGTTAGTTAATAGAAGTTCTAATCCGTTTAAGAAAGGTTTAGTTATGGCTAATTCAGTTGGTATTATTGATAAAGACTATTATAGCAATGAAGATAATGATGGGCATTTCATGTACGCTTATTATAATTTCTTTGATACTGATTTAGAAATTAAAAAAGGTGATATCATAGGGCAAGTAATATTCCAAAAGTATTTAATTACTGATTCTGATACCGCTGAAGGAGTAAGAAAAGGTGGATTTGGATCTACTAATAAAGGATAATTTATCCTTTTTTTCATCCTTTTTTCACATTTATAGGTTATAATTAATAAAGAGGTGACGTATGAAAGTATTAATAGTAGATGATGAAACAAGAATTAGAGATTTAATTAAGCAATATTGTATCAATGAAGGATATCAAGTATATGAAGCAGAAAACGGTGTAGAAGCTTTAAAACATGTAAATGTTGTTGATATTATTATTTTAGATATAATGATGCCTAAAATGGACGGAATTGCCTTTTTAGAGCAAATTAAAGATAAAAAAGTTCCAACAATTGTTTTATCAGCTAGGGGAGAAGAGTATGATAAATTACACGGGTTTGATTTAGGGATTGAAGATTATGTTACAAAACCATTTAGCCCTAAGGAATTAATAGCTCGAATCAAAGCGGTAATGAAAAGATATAATAAAAACGAA
>CAYJEP010000090.1:2208-2783 GCA_964369555.1 uncultured Muribaculaceae bacterium
TCATTTATTTATGAAAATTTAAAAGTAGATTATAAGGGGCATGTTGTTTACTTAAATGATCAAGAATTAAAACTAACTCCAAAAGAATATGATTTATTAGTGTTTTTTATTCAAAATAATGGAATAGCTTTATCAAGAGAAGTGTTATTATCTAAGATTTGGGGATATGATTATTTTGGAGAAGATAGAACTATTGATACTCACATAAAAATGTTGAGAAACAATTTAGGGGAATATAGAGATTTAATATCTACTGTAAGAAGTGTGGGATATAAATTTGAAATCAAGTAGTTTAAAAGTTAATATTTGGCTTTATTTAGTAGGTTTCACCTTTATTATCATATTTTTCTTGTGGTTTTTTCAGATAGTAACTATAAATTTTTTCTATGAATATAGTATTGAAAAAGAAATTAAGGAATCGTCTCTTTTAGTTTCTAATACATATTTAAGTAATGATAATTTGGATAAAGATTATTTAGATTTAATTTCATATGAACAAAATGTATGTATCGAAATTGTATGAGATAATAATATTGTTTATTCATCAAATTTATATAATAGGGGATGTATTGGTA
>CAYJEP010000091.1:0-2746 GCA_964369555.1 uncultured Muribaculaceae bacterium
AAGATTAAAAAAAGCTTAATTAAAAGCTTTTAGTATTCAGGTGTTGCAGTATTAACATCATCAAATCTACAAAGATAAAATGAATCAGGATCAGATGCATTACGCACACTATCTAAAGAACAAACTCCTTTGTTATCTCCGTCTTGATTCCCACCATAATTATCAATTAAATAAGTTAAATAATCACTAATACAAGCAATACCATCACCTTCATGACAAGTATAACCACATTCTCCATTTACACAAGCAGAAGAATCATTACTACTTCCTAATCCACCTACATAAGCCCCATATTGATTATTATCATTGTAACTTCTTATGTCATTTATAGCAGAAGGTGTTAGAGTGAATGTATACATAGGATCTAACATATATAATTCTTCACTTTTTACAGTTCTGTTGTTTAAAATATAATCATCCACGTATACATAACTATCATTTCTTGTTTCATATTCCGACCAGTTATAGCCAGGAACTCTTCCTAGTGATGTAATATCAGGGAAAGGATTATCTAAATCTATTGGACGATAAATAATTCTAATACCACCATTGCCAGTACTTTCATCGCCATCATCAAATAAATCTTTGTAAACATTAAATTCACAGTCATAAATAAATTCAGAAATACTATTATTTTGCAGCAAAATAGTATCTACTTGTGTTTTACCATTTTCAATATGTCCTAAATTACTATATTCAAAATCGAAATTGGAATTTGTTCCCACATCAGCACTATAAGGAATAGGTAAGGTAGACCAACCTAAATCGATATAACTACCTACTATATCACTAGCATTGTGATAAGAAGTATTATTATTTTTTGCAACATATCTATAAAAGTTACTCGGCAATTCAAATTCAGTTTCAGCCTCTACTGTAACTGTAATTTCAACATCTGAACAATCTAAATATTCATCAGTATCTGTACCACATTCCAGTTCATCATCACTGTTCACTTCACAACTACCTACACTATCAACATCTTTAATTTCACACTTATCAAAATTATTTTCGACTTCATCATAATCTGTATTTGCATCTAAATCCATAAAACCATTTGTAGTATATGAACCGGCTTTAAAATTTAATTCTAGTTTTGGATCTACTTCATATACATCTTCAGTATCCCAGTCAGAACAAGATTCCATTTGACTTAAAATAAGTTCTAAAGCAGCTACAGCATCATCATATTCTTCAGTGGCAGTTTTCACATCATCAGTATATGAAGGTACTGAATCTTTACCACACACTGAATTTAGAGTATCTTCCCTGTCTGAAAAATCATACCCAAAGTCATTAATTGGTGTTGAAATTGTGATATCTACACTATCTTCATCATTAGGATAATACCTATAATCTCTATCCCCCCAAGAAATACAAGGGTAAGAACCATCTTCAGCTGGCGCTTCAGAATATTTCGTGCAACCATAATCGCAATTTTTTGTTGAATTTTTTTCCCAATCAACTGCATTTAGTTCAGTGTAATAGATTAATTCTTGATAAGCTTCAACTACTGCTTCATTTGCAGCCTCTAGATCCTCTTCAAATTTATCATAATCATAAGTCTTCGTTTTACAAGTTCTGCTACCTTTAACAGAATTATATGGTAATACAAAATATCTACCGGCTTCTACAGATTCCATTTTAAATTCCTCGAAATAAGTATAAACTTCTTCTGTACAATAAACTTCACAATAAGGATTAGTCTCAGCACCTACATCAACAAATCTATCTCTATAAGTTAAATCAGTATTGGTATCATTAGAAGATTTGTGAGTATCTACATCATATGTTCCATTATCATTAAAAATACAATTTTCCCAATAATTTTCATCGAATCTATTCTCACTTGAAACATCATTATAATGTGTTTCAGATGGATCAATACATACACCTAAACCAAATTGTGGTGAGCAGTTATAATCACCATCATGTGTAGGGATTCCGTGTAAGCATTCATCAATAAAGTTTCGAGTTCCTATAGCTTGATCTCCAATATCCCATGGAACAAAATTTTCAAAACTTTTAAACCTATTATTATAACTTTCTAGTGCATCATAAAGTTCTGATTCACTAACTTCACCTGTCAAGTAATCAAAAGGATCAAAGCGCTCTTCATTTTCAATGTACTCAATTGTATCATCACAGCTAAGTATTCTTTCACTTTCTGGAAAACACAAATTTCTAAATGCTACAGCTGTAATTGCGCTATCATCACTAAGTCTATCAGGATACCTACGTAAGAATATATTTTTAGCTTCTCTATAAGCATCATCACCATATTTATCTTCTAGATCCCAAAAATATGAAATTAGAGTTCTAGTCAATGGACTTTGATTATCCTCTACAAACCACCTGTATAAATAATATTCCGCAATAGACCCGTATTCTTCAATAAGTTCTTCTTTGGTCACTTCAGATGTATCATATTGCCTAGTTGTATCTAAATGTTCAATTACTACCTCACATGATAAAGCGATTTCAAGATCACTTTTACCATAATTAGGTAAACACTCTTCAATAAAATCTTTTCCTTCGCTTCCATCAAGTGGCTTATTATTTTGTCCTGCATACCAAGGAACAAGAGAAAAACCGTTTTCCGTAACTGTGTTATTAAAACTTGTAAGATATCCCTGCAGCTCTTCTATTGTCATTCCACCTTCTCGTCCTGTTGTTTCCCAATGCCCATCTATTCCTGATTGATGATCTATATAATCTGTTGTGGTTTTACAATCAAACTCTGCTA
>CAYJEP010000092.1:0-2726 GCA_964369555.1 uncultured Muribaculaceae bacterium
CTTTATCAATCATAAAATCTCTACCATTTGATAACATAGCAGAATGAAGTCTAGCAATATCTCCAGTTAGAAAATAAAATCCAGCTCCCGAAGTGCTTCCTGATGCATCCTTATCTAAAGATGATTTTATAATATCAGCATGATATGGAATTTCATAACTAGGAACTATTGGTTCACCATATTTTAAAACTTCAACATTCTCACTATCATCTTTTCCAATTGGAACACTATCATCAATTATATTAGGAATCATCATCATTTTTTCTCTAATAACAATTTCTAATTGTTCTTCTTTAGTTGTTAATTCTTCAATATCTGAAGCATATTGTTGAATTTCTTGTTTAACATTTTCAGCTTCACTAGCTTTACCTTGTCCCATTAAAGAACCAATCTCTTTACTCTTTTCATTTTTCAAAGCTCTTAAAGAATCTCCCTTAGCTTTACATTCTCTATAATCTATATCTAAATTATAAATTTCTTCTTCTAAAACATTTAAGACTAACTCATCGTGAACTTGAATTATTAATTTTGATTTAATATTATTTTTGATAAATGATTCTTTTAATCTAACCATAGCTAACTTTATAATATCTGCAGCAGTTCCTTGTATCGGAGTATTTAAAGCCATTCTTTCTCCAGATTGTTTTATCATATAGTTTGAATTAGCTAACTCATTAATAGTTCTTTTTCTATTAAATAAAGTTAAAGCATAACCTTTTTCTTTAGCTTCTTCTACTAATTTGTCCATATAGTTTTTAATTCCTGGATAAGTTTCAAAATATTTATCGATAAAACTTTTCGCTTCATTAGGATATATTTCTAAACTTTCAGCTAATCCATAACTAGACATTCCATAAATTATACCAAAATTTACTGTTTTAGCTATTCTTCTTTCTTCTTTATTAACATCTTTAATATTTCTATTAAATATATCAGAAGCTGTTTGACTGTGGATATCTAAATCAATTTTAAAAGCTTCAATTAAAGATTCAACATTAGCCATATGCGCTAAAATACGTAGTTCGATTTGAGAATAATCTGCACTTATTATAACACTGTTTTCTTCTTTAATAAAGGCTTTTCTTATTAACCTACCATATTCTAATTTACTTGGAATATTTTGTAAATTAGGTTCAATAGAAGATAATCTACCTGTTCTAGTTAATGTTTGAGTATAAATAGTATGAATTTTATTATCAACAACACAGTTTAATAAACCTTCAATATAAGTACTATAAAGTTTAGATAAAGTTCTATACTCAATTACTAGTTCAATGATTGGATGTTTAATTTTATTTAAAACACTAATATCAGTTGAATAGCCAGTTTTTGTTTTTTTAGCATGTGGTAATCCTAAAGTTTCAAATAAAATACTTCCTAGCTGTTGTGGGGATGAAATATTAAATTCTACTTTAGCTATATCATATATTTCTTTACTAATTACTTCTAATTTACCTTTAATTTCTATTCCCATAGTTTTTAAAGTATCACTATCTATTAAAACACCATCATATTCCATATCGCCTAAAACTTTAGCTAAAGGCATTTCAATATTGTTAAATAAAAATTCCATATCAGATTCTTTTATTTTTTCAATAAATAATTCTTTATTATCATAAATAAACTTAGCTTTTTTGATTGAATACTTTGAAACATCATTTAAATTATATTCACTTTTATAATTCTTACCATAAATATCCTCTACAAATTCAATTGAATCAAAACTATTAATTAAGTAAGCAATATCATCTTTAACATTATATTCAAGTAAATAACCAGCTATCATTAAATCAAATAAAGCATTAATATCAACACCAATTTTTTTTAAACTTACATAAGATTTTTTAAAATCATAAATATATTTAATATTAGTTAAATCAATATTTTTAATATGTTCAGCTTTAATAAATAATGATTGTTTCGGATTATATATAGATAACCCTATTATATTACTTGTGTGATAATTAGTACCATCAAGTTCCAAAAAACATGCACTATCTTCTAAAATAACAGCATTTTCAACTATAGAAACTTTAATATCTTCAGATTTTTTTTTATTTCTTAAAAATGAATTAAATTCTAAATCTTCATAAATTTTAACTAATCCTTCTTGTTCACCTTTATAAATTGTATCTTCTATATTAATTTCTAAAGGTACATCCTTGCAAATAGTAGCTATCTCATAACTCATATAAGCACTATCTTTATCGTTAATTAGTTTTTCTTGTAGTTTTCCTTTGATATTATCAATATTATCATAAATACCATCTAAAGTTTTGTAATCTTGTAATAATTTTAAAGCAGTTTTCTCACCTACTCCTTTTACTCCAGGAATATTATCAGATGAATCACCCATTAAAGCTTTTAAATCAATAATATTAATAGGTTCAATCCCATAATCTTCTTTAAATGTTTTTTTATCATATCTAATATAATCTTTAGATTTTAATAACTTTATATCAATATCATCACTAATTAATTGTAATTAATCTTTATCACTACTAATAATAGTTCCAATAAATTCCTCTTCTAAATCACAAAACTTAGCAAATGTACCTAAAATATCATCAGCTTCATAATTATCAATCTCATAATATTTTATTCCCATTTCAGTTAATATTTCTTTAGCTTTAGGAAATTGTTGTTTTAACTCACTAGGCGTTTCACTTCTACCATCTTTATAAAAATCATACTTTTCATGTCTAAAAGTTTTACCTTTATCAAAA
>CAYJEP010000093.1:0-2713 GCA_964369555.1 uncultured Muribaculaceae bacterium
ACCCATGATTTAATTCACTAGGGGGAGTTGTTAAAGTTAAAACTGAACTATATAAAACCATATATATAATTCTAAATATATTAACTACCATTAGCTCTAATGAAGCTCCTACTACTAGGTTTACAATTATAATTGATAAAATAAACCACTTAAGTGAAATAATCATTTTAAAATATAATTTTAAAGGAATATTAGTTGATAAAATAATTAGTAAAAGTAAAACTGAAACTAATATATTAAACTTTAAAGTATTAGCTACAAAGCATAATCCTATAAATAAAAATGTACAAATAATCTTAGCCAAAGGATTCATTCTATGAATTAAAGATTTAACTGGGTAGTATCTACCTATCATTACTTTATTTAACACATCTATACACATCCTTCATTAAATCATTTATATCATCTCTAAAACCTAGCTTAATATTTTTCTTTTTTAAAACTAACTTTTCGAACTCTATTATCTTTGGTACTTTTATTTCATACTGATCTAATTCATCATTTGTAAAAACATCATATTTATTTCCTTGTAAAACAATATCACCTTTGTGCATAACTATAACATTATCACTTATTTTATGGATTAAATCAGAGTCGTGACTAACTATAATTACAGTTTTATTATATCTAGTTTTTAATAACCTTATTATTTTAACTAAGTTTTCTTTGCTTTGATTATCAAGTCCAACTGTTGGTTCATCTAAAATTATAATCTTTGGATTCGAAGCCAAAATAGAGGCTATAGCTACTTTTCTCATTTCTCCTGAACTTAAATTAAATGGATTTCTATCTAAATAAGACTCATCTAGCCCAACCATCATCAAAGCGTCTTTAACATGTTTATCAATACTTTGTTTACTCTTGTTAAAGAAGTTCAGTCCAAATTCAATTTCTTTTTTAACGGTTTTAGAAAAAAACTGTTCCTCTGGAAATTGAAAGATGCAACCTATTTTATGCCTTAATAAGTTAATATTGTTTATTTTTCTTTTCTTAGTTATTATTTTTTTACCTATTTCAATCTTACCATTACTAGGTAGTAGTAAAATACTCATAAGCTCAATCATAGTAGTTTTACCAGAACCTGATTTTCCAATAATACCATGAATTTTATTTTCTTCAAAAGTAGTGTTTATTTTATTTAAAGCTCTTGTTGCTAAAGGTGTATCTTCATTATATACAAAACCAACATTAGTAAATTTTACTTCCATAATAAATTCACCATCTTTTCCATATCATATATTGTTTCATCAATTAAATTATAAAATTTTAATCTAGTAGATAACTCAACCATAAAAGGTAAATCAAAACCTAAATCTTTTAAAATTTTTTCTTCTTTATAAACTTCTTCTTTTTCATTATTTAAAATAATTTTACCTTTATCCATTAATATTATTTTATCACTTATAGTAGTCTCTTCTATATCATGAGTAACTAATATAATACTCATACCTTTATTTTTTAAATCTTTAATCATACTATATATTTTATTTTTATTACATGGATCAATCATAGCTACAGCTTCATCTAATATTAATAACTTAGGATCATGTACAAGCGCACTAGCAAAAGCCACTAATTGTTTTTGTCCTCCTGATAACTCATGAGGATTTTTTTCTAGTAAGTGTTCAATTCCGATATATCTTGCAACATCAATTATTTTAGTTTTAATAATATTTTTTTTATAATTCATATTTTCTAAAGTAAAAGCAATATCATCCATAACTGTTTCAGCTACAAATTGGTTATCAGGATTTTCAAATACTACCCCAATTTCTTTTCTTATTATTTTAACTGTTTCTCTAGTTAAAAAAACATTATTAATTTTAATTAACCCTTTAAACTTCATAAGTCCAAGTAAAATCTTCATTAAAGTTGACTTCCCACTACCATTTAAACCTATTATTGAAGTTATTTCACCTTTTTTAATAGTTAAATTAAACTCTTTAAATATTTCTTTATTTCTATATTTAAAATTAAGATTATTTATTTCTACTATATTTTCCATATAATCACCACCTTAATTATAAACTAAAAAACAATTGAAATCAATTGTTTATGTTAACGTCATTACTAAATATACAATTATAGCAATAATTAATATAACAACAAATATTAATACACCTAATAAAATTTCTGTCATATTACTATTTTCTTCTACTTCTTCAAAATCTTTATTGTTAAAATTCATTTTAGCAGTATAAAAGGAATCATCCTTATCAATATCTGGAATAGTTTCAGTTTTTAAATCATCTAATAAATCTTTATCATCTGTTTCAGTTAAACTTTCTATTAACGCACCAACATCAAAATTTTTATCTGTTATCTCTAAATTTTTTGTCATATCATAACTAGTGGTCTCATCAGTATTTTCTTCTTTAGCTTTTTCAATAACATCATTTAGATTATAATTTTTTTCTTCATATATTTCTATTTCTTCTGAAACGATTAATCTTTCTTCTTTTTTCACTTTACCCTTATTAAATAATTCTTTAATTTTATCTATATCAATTTGATCACTTTTAATATCAATTATTTGCTCAATATTATTATAATCTATTTTCTCATCACTTAATTTATAATTTTCTTGATTCTTTGTTGAGCGTTTCTTTTTAGTACTATCAGAATTATAATATCTATCCATTCTACTTTTCACAATTATCAACCTCTATTATAATTTTAACATAAAAAAAAAATAAAGTCTATTATGACTTTA
>CAYJEP010000094.1:0-2674 GCA_964369555.1 uncultured Muribaculaceae bacterium
AATCTTTTGAAAAAACTAGAATAAAAGAATTAGGTAATATGTTTCCTTTATATCGACAAGATTTGCTTAAATTAAATGAAAGAATATTTGATTTAATGAATTTAACTAAAACAAAAAGTTCTTTATTTCAAGAACTAGGTTTTAGTAAAGAAGAATCTAGTATGTTTAATTATTACCACAAAGATATGATTGGTTCATTTTCAATTAAAAAGATATTACCATTATTTACTGATTTAACATATAGTAATATGGAGATAGGAAATGGTATTCAAGCTTTAGTCACTTACGCAAAATTTCCTAAAATGACAGAAGCTGAATTCAAACATAAGTATCAAAAGTTAATAGAATATTGTAAACAAGATACTTGGGCCATGGTTGAAATATTATGGGGATTAATTAACTATGTTGAATAAAATGTAAAGTTGTGTCAAATTGCTTGATTATATACATAATATTAATGTATTCTTATAATAGGCAGGTGATAATATGATATATCCATCAATTGATAAAATAATTAATCAAGTGGGTTCTAAATATTTATTAGTAAATGTTGTTGCTAAAAGAGCAAAAGAAATTAGAGAAACAAATCATTTACAATTAAAATCTAATGAATACAAATCTAAAAAAGAAATAGGTAAGTCATTAGAAGAAATAGCTTTAGGAAAAGTAAAGCTATAGGGTGTTTGCATAAAAAGAATAAAAAAAAGAACCACCGGGTAGGGTGGTTCGCATAAAAGAATAAAAAGGGGTTGGCTAGTGTGATACTAGCACCAATTCATAATCTGAACTGGTGATATATATACTAATACTAAAAGTTGATTTTGTCAACCTTTTTTTATTAATTTTATATAAAAAGGTGTTATAATTAAAAAAAGAGGTGTAATAATGGAAAAAACATATATAAAAGGTAATTACAGAAAAAGTATATTCACCTCCCCACAAGGTTTTACAATTGGGTTATTTAAAGTAAGAGAAACAAATTTAGAAGAGTTAAATGAATACATAAATAAAACAATAACTTTCACTGGTAGTTTTCATGATTTAAATGAAGATGATTTATATATTTTTTATGGTGAGTATTTAGAACACCCTAAGTATGGTCATCAATTTAGTGTTTTAGAATATGAAAGATTAAAACCAACTGATAAAGAAGGGATAATAAACTTTTTATCTAGTGATTTATTTAAAGGTGTAGGTGATTCACTTGCTAGTTCTATTGTAGAAACACTAGGAGAAGATGCTTTAAATATAATTATTAATGATAAAGAAAAATTATTATTAGTTCCAAGAATGACTAATAAAAAAATGGAAATTATTTATGAATCATTATCTAAGTATGAAGAGAGTCATCAAATTATTGTTTATTTAAGTGATTTAGGGTTTTCAATGAAGGATTCTTTAAATATATATAATAAGTACCGTGGAGAAACTTTAAACCGTTTAGAACATAATCCTTATAGATTAGTAGAAGAATTGGAAATTTCATTTTTAAAAATTGATGAAATTGCTTTAAAAAATGATTTTAATATTAATGATGAATTTAGAATTAAAGCTGGTATTATTTATGCATTTAAAAATTTAATTTTCTCACAAAGTGATGTTTATTTATTTAAAGATGAATTATATGAAAAAACAATTAGTATATTAAGAATTGATATTGATATGGAAAAGTTTGATTTATTAATAGATGAATTAATTTTGGAAGATAAAATTGTTAAATATAGTGAGAAGTATTATTTGAAACAAAATTATTTAGATGAAGAATATGTAGCTTCAACAATTATTAAATTAATTAATAAAGATAAAACTAATTATAGTGAGATAGATGATAGAATAAAAGATTTAGAACTTAGTCATAATATAGAATATAATGAATTTCAAAAAGAAGCTATTACTAAATCTTTGAATAATAATATAACTATTATAACTGGTGGTCCAGGTACTGGAAAAACAACAATTATTAAAGCTATATGTGAATTGTATTCTAAACTATATAATTTAAATTTTGAAGAACAAATAGAAAGAATCGCTTTATTAGCTCCTACTGGTAGAGCGAGTAAGAGAATGAGTGAAGCTACTGGACTTCCAGCTTCTACAATTCATAGATATTTAAAATGGAATAAAGAAACTGGAGAATTTATGGTTAATGAATATAATCCAGTTTTTCACCACCTAGTAATAATAGATGAAGTTAGTATGATTGATTTAGATTTAATATCTAATTTACTTAGAGGTTTAACTTATAATATTAAACTAGTTTTAGTAGGAGATTTCAATCAATTACCATCAGTTGGAATAGGTCAAATTTTAAAAGATTTAATTGAGTCTGAAGTAATTGATACTATATCTTTAAATAGATTATATCGACAAGATGAAAATTCATATATAAATCAATTAGCTTATGAAATTAAAGATAATAATTTATCAAATAATTTTTTAGAAGATAGAAGTGATTATAAATTTTTAAAGTGTAGTGATTCTAATATAAGTGATAATTTAAAGTTAATATGTGAACAATTAATTAGTAAAGGATATGATTATAAAAGAGTGCAGTTAATGGCACCTATGTATGCAGGTATCAATGGAATTGATAAATTAAATGAAATGCTACAAGAAGTATTTAATAAAAAAGATAAAAATAAAAATGAAATTAAATATGGAGATGTTATTTTTA
>CAYJEP010000095.1:0-591 GCA_964369555.1 uncultured Muribaculaceae bacterium
GGATTACTCAAAATCAAATTGAGGCAGCTCGTGTTGCTATGAACCGTTATATGAAACGTGGTGGTAAAATATGGGTTAATATATTCCCTCATTTATCACTTACTAAAATACCTTTAGAAACTCGTATGGGTAAAGGTAAAGGTTCTCCAGAAAAATGGGTTGCTGTAGTTAAGAAAAACAAAATTATGTTTGAAGTTGCTGGTGTAACTGAAGAAGTAGCTAGAGAAGCATTAAGATTAGCTATGCATAAATTACCTATTAAATGTAAATTCGTGAAAAGAGGTGAAGAACGTGAAAAATAATGATTTAAGAAAATATACAAACGAAGAACTAACTAAAAAGATTTCAGAATGTAAAGAAGAGTTATTCAATTTACGTTTTAGCCAAGCTACAGGAAATCTTGAAAAACCTTCAAGAATCAGAGAATTAAGAAAGCAAGTTGCGCGTATGAAAACAATTATTCGTGAACGTGAACTTCAAGGTTAAGGAGGATTAAGATGGAAAAAAAATTAGAATTAGTAGGTAAAGTTGTTTCTGCTAAATGTGATAAAACTATTACAGTTTTAGTTTAAACTTATAAAAAAGATACAA
>CAYJEP010000095.1:601-2666 GCA_964369555.1 uncultured Muribaculaceae bacterium
AATTAAAGAATTAAGAAAATTAGTTGCTCGTATGAAAACAATTATACGTGAACGTGAACTAGAGGTGAAATAAGATGGAAAAGAAATTAGAATTAGTAGGTAAAGTTGTATCAGCTAAATGTGATAAAACAATTACAGTTTTAGTTGAAACATATAAAGTAGATTCAAAATACGGTAAACGTGTTAAATATTCTAAAAAATTTGCTGCTCATGATGAAAAGAATGAAGCTTTAGTAGGAGATACAGTACGTATTTCTGAAACAAGACCACTTTCTAAAACTAAAAGATACCGTTTAGTTGAAGTGGTTGAAAAAGCAATTATATTATAATTGTAAGGAGGATTAATTATGATTCAACAAGAAAGCCGTTTAAAAGTTGCGGATAATTCAGGTGCTAGAGAACTATTAGTTATTCGAGTGCTTGGAGGAAGTACAGTTAAAGCTGGTGGTATTGGTGATATAGTTGTTGGAACTGTTAAAAAAGCAACTCCTGGCAGTGCTGTTTCAAAAGGTAAAGTTGTTAGAGCAGTAATTGTTAGAAGTGTATTTGGTTCAAGAAGAGCTGACGGATCTTATATTAAATTTGATGATAACGCTTGTGTTATTATTAAAGATGATAAATCTCCAGTTGGAACTCGTGTATTTGGTCCAATTGCTCGCGAACTTCGTGAATTAGGTTTCAATAAAATTGTTTCACTTGCAAAAGAAGTGTTATAGGAGGATATTATGAACTTTAAAAAAGGAGATAAAGTAGTAGTTATCGCTGGAAAAAGTAAAGGTAAAGAAGGTTCAATCTTAAAAGTATTAAGAGACGATAATAAAGTTATCGTTGAAGGTGCTAATATGATCAAAAAACATTTAAAACCTAATGGACAAGGAACAGGTTCTATTGTAGAAATGGAAGCTCCTATCCACGCATCTAACGTAATGATGTTAGATCCTAAACTTAAAAAACCAACGAGAATTGGTCACACTACAAATAAAGCAGGGAAAAAAGTTAGATTTGCTAAAAAATCTAATGAAAACCTTGATTAAGGAAGGAGGATATTATGAACCGCCTAAGAGAAATGTATGAAAATACAATAAAAAAAGAATTACAAACTAAATATAGTTATAAAAGTGTTATGGAAGTTCCTAAATTAGATAAAATCGTTGTAAATATTGGTGTTGGTGATGCTACAAGCAATGCTAAACTATTAGATGCAGCTATGAATGAATTAGAAATTATTACAGGACAAAAACCAATTGCTACTAAATCTAAAAAAGCAATTGCAGGGTTTAAATTAAGAGAAAATCAACCTATCGGATGTAAAGTTACATTAAGAGGGGAAAAAATGTATAATTTCTTAGACAAATTAGTTAGTGTTACACTACCACGTGTACGTGATTTTAGAGGGATTTCTGCTACAGCTTTTGATGGACGTGGTAATTACACATTAGGTTTAACAGAACAATTAATTTTCTCAGAAATTAATTATGATGATGTAGTAAAAGTAAGAGGTATGGATATCGTATTTGTTACAACTGCAAAATCTAATGAGGAAGCACATGATTTATTATCTGGCTTCGGAATGCCATTCAAAAAATAGGAGGAAACTATGGCTAAAAAAAGCATGATTGTTAAAGCTAGTCGTACACCTAAATTCAAAGTACAAGGTTATACTAGATGTCAAAAATGTGGTAGACCACATTCAGTACTTAAAAAGTATGGCATTTGTAGAATTTGTTTTAGAGAATTAGCTTACAAAGGACAAATACCAGGTGTTAAAAAATCAAGTTGGTAAGAAAAGGAGGATTATATGGTAACAGATCCAATCGCGGATATGCTTACGAGAATTCGTAATGCAAATATTATGCGTTATAAAGAAGTTGAAATACCATCTTCAAAAGTAAAATTAGCAATTGCAGAAATTTTAAAAAATGAAGGTTTTATTTCAGAATATAAAATTAAAAAATCAGATGTTCAAGATGTTATCGTGTTAAGTTTAAAATACGGTGAGAAAAAAGAACATGTTATTACAGGTTTAAAAAGAATTTCTAAACCAGGACTTAGAGTATATGCAAAA
>CAYJEP010000096.1:0-2653 GCA_964369555.1 uncultured Muribaculaceae bacterium
GAAGAACTCCTAGTCAAAAACAAGTTAATCAAATGATGAAATCAATGACAAAATATATGTAAATTGATTTTTTTTAATTGACAAATAATAAAAAATAATGTATAAATAATAGTCTAAGGAGTGAGTTATGATTTATATTTTTGGGCACATTAAACCTGATACAGATTCTATTTGTGCGAGTATCAGTTTATCATATTTAAAAAACCAAACGGGTTATCAAACTGAACCCAGAGCTTTAGGGAGTCTTAGCAATGAAGTTAAGTTTGTTTTAGATTATTTTAATTTGGAATATCCAAAATACTTAAATGATGTTAAGTTACAGATTAAAGATATTTTATACCACAAAGATTGTTTTTTAAATGAAAATGAGAGTATTAGAAATGTTTATACTTATATGGCAGAGAAAAATATTAGTGCGGTACCTATAACTGATAAAGATGATAAATTAATCAGTTTATTATCTTTAAAAGATTTAACTAAAACTTTAGTTAATGATTCATCAAGGAACATAGATACATCTTATGATAATATTTTACAAACTATTAAAGGACAAGAAATTTTAAGATTTGAAGATGAAATAAAGGGTGATATTTTAGCAGCAGGATTTAGAAGTTCTACTTTTGTTGAAAATGTTATATTAACTACTGATGATATTTTAATAGTAGGGGATAGACATAATATTTTAGAGTATGCTATTAAATCTAAAGTTAAATTAATTTTAATAGTAGGTGATGGAGAATTAACAGAAAAAAATTATTTACTAGCAAAAGAAAATAAGGTTAATATTATTAAAACTAATTTTGATACATATCAAACAACAAAATTATTATATTTATCAAATTATGTTAAAACTATTTTAACTAATTATAATCCTATTATCTTTGAAGAAAATGATTATTTTGCTAAGTATAAAGAAGTATTTAACAAAACTAATCACACTAATTATCCAGTTGTAGATGTTAATAAAAAATGTTTAGGTTTAATGACTACTAGAGTGGTTGATAAAAAGGTTCCTAAGGAAGTTATTTTAGTTGATCACAATGAAAAAGAACAAACTGTAACTGGAATTGAAGATGCTACAATATTAGAAATAGTTGACCATCATAAAATAGGTAATTTAACTACTAATACACCTATTAATTTTAGAAATATGACAGTAGGTAGTACCAATACTATTATCTATTTTATGTATATAGAAAATGGAGTTTTAATTCCAAGAGAAATAGCTGGAGCTATGTTATCTGCGATTATATCTGATACTTTATTATTTCAATCACCAACTACTACAGAACTAGATAAAAAAGCAGTTTATGAATTAGAAAAAATAGCAAAAGTAGATCATAAACAATATGGTTATGAAATGTTTAAAGCAGCTTCTTCTTTAAAAGGTAAAACTATTGATGAAGTAATATTCAGTGATTTTAAAAAATTTAACTATGAAGATATTAACATTGGTATAGGACAAGTTATGACTATGGATTTTGAATCTATTAATAATAATCTTAGTGAATATAAAAAAGCTTTAGAAACTATAGCTTTAAATGATGGTTATGAAATCGTGTGTTTATTTATTACAGATGTTATTAAAAATGGTTCATATATTATTTATACTGACAACAGTGAGGAAATAGTTAAAAATAGTTTTAAATTAGATAGATTAACTCAAGGTCATTACTTTGATGAAATAGTATCTAGAAAAAAACAAATTATACCTAAAATTTTAGAATATTTAAATCAAAATAACTAAAAATTTAATATGTTTTAATAGGCTTTTGCCTATTTGTGCAGGTGTAGTACAACGGTTAGTATATGGCCTTGCCAAGGCTAGGATGCCAGTTCGATTCTGGTCACTTGCTCCAATGACGAATCTGTTCGGAGAGCTTTCGAACATTTAGATATAAATCAATCGTAAGATTGGTTTTTTTGTGTTTTCAGGATGAAATTAGTAGAGAAATTTATTAAGTTCCATTTTCATTTAAAAGAAAAACAAAGAAATTATAGATTTGAAATCGGAAAATATAGATTTTAAAACATCTACTGTCTTTTTAAATATTTATTTAATAATTTAGTAAACCTAATTCAAGATAAGTACTTTACTAAAGATAGAAACAAGTATTTTGAGTTTGCTAAATACTTATTTAAGTATGATATTTTATCTAGTGATAGATATGATGATATTAAGGAAGTTTATGACAATTCTGAATATAAAGGCAAAAAAAGAGATGACTTTGAAAGATAAAATCATCTCTTTTTAAAATTATTATCTTTTTGAATTTCTCTATAAATATTTTTTATACTATGCTCTATTCTCTTTATTTCTTCGTTGTCTAGCACAGTTTCTTCAAATAATTTTTGATGCTTTTCTATCAGAATAGCAAGCGAATCAAAATTATTTTTTCCTATTTTATCATAAATTATATTCATATTTCCATGATATCGTGCATTCAATATATCGCTTTTCATAAAGTCAAATAGAGGTTCTAATAAATATATACTTTTATTGTATAAAAATTTCTGTTCATTTATTTTAAAATTCGGATTATGTTGATTATAAATTTTAATAATATCATTTTCAATCATTGAATGAATTACTTCTGAAATAGCTTCATATGGCCTTTTTTCTTCATTATTACTCAAATTAATTTCTTCAAAA
>CAYJEP010000097.1:0-2583 GCA_964369555.1 uncultured Muribaculaceae bacterium
ATCGCAACACGAACTAATTTCTCCATTCGTGAAGGTGGACACACTGTTGGTGCAGGTAACGTTTCAGACATTATCGCTTAATTAAAAGAGTTTAATACTCTTTTTTTTTGTCAATCTGACATATTATTTTTTTTATTAAATACTTTTTAAATGATTATTTATTATTGATTTTTATAAATTAAAGGCGTAATATAAATATATAAGGAGATAGTAAAGATGAAAAATATTGTAGCTATTATTGACGGGCTTGAATTTGGTTCGGGTTTAGGGGAAATAGTAAAAGATAAAGATAATCATATCATTGCTTCTATATCTAATAATTCTTTTGATACAGATAGAATATATCAAGATTATAGTGGTAAATATGTATTTTGCAATATACCAGTAGGAATTTTAAATGAAAATACTGAATTATTTATAGGGATGGGTTCTACTATTTGTATCACTGATTTTATTTTAGAATATGAAAGACATGAAAAATTATTAGGTGATAGAAAAATATATGTTCATGAAGAAGTAAGATTAATTGATAATGAAGAAAAACTTTTATCTAAATTTAAAGGATATAAAAATGCTATATCTTGTTCTCATGATGAATGGAATAATAGATTAGATAAATATGTTAATAGGAGTGATGGTTATGTTTTACTTGAGGGTGGAAATAAACATTACTCAATTATGAATAAACACCAAAACTTAGACATTAATAATCAGATATCCAGACTTTGTTTTTATAGTAATATTCCTACTAATTGTTGTGTTCACAGATTGTTTGTTATAACTCCATATACAGTTAATAGAAAGTATGGAATAAATGATAATAGTAAAGCTTTATTAGGAGAAGTATCTAAATTAACATGGTCTCATGTTAATATCTTTTCTAAAGATAATATTAATTTAAGACTTGAATTAAAAAGTAATTTAAATGGAGAAATGATGTATGATTTAATAAAAACATCAAAAAAAGAGGATTTTTCTTCTGTGATTTCTAAATCTAATCCAAAGTTAATCACTTGTTTAGAATTAGAACGATTAAAAAATAAAAGAAGAGGTATAGATAAATATTATTCAGAAATTTTAGATATTTCATCTGAAAAATTATTTATAAGAGATTATTCGGGGAGAGAAACAAAAAAAAGACCTGAAAGGGATATATATGAAATTGATTTTAATTTATTAGAACAAAGTTGTAGAAACAATAGTATAGATAGTATATATCTAAATTTTGCACAACAATATTCATCTTCTTTATATCGTCAATATGAAGATATTAGAAAAATAGAGCAATCAAATAAATTAAGACAAAATTTAAATATATTAGAAAGTGAATTAGGTGCCGAAATATTAACTTTAGGAACAGGTAATTTCAAACATCAGAAAATAAATGTTAAAAAATTCATAAAATAAAATAGACTTTGCAGTCTATTATTTTTTTAACAAATTTTTAATTGGCAAGAAATTTTTATAAAGTGTATAATTAGTTTTATTTATTACTAACTCGAAATCTCCTATAAATTCAATCATTTTACAGTTGAAGTTTAATTTGAAGTTATCTAAACCTTGATATTTAGTATTATCAACTAATACATTACTCATACCGCCTAAATTTAATTTTGTAAATCCTAAGTCTTTATATTTACTAATCACTTCCCATATAAGCAAATGTTTAGAATTTAAACGTTTATATTCTTTATCATAACCGTCAATTAAGATAGTTACTTCTTTACCATGTTTGATAACTAATGAAGCAGAAGTAATAATACCGTTTGGATATTTTTTTAATAAGTTAGTAGCGTATATTAATTCATTTTTATATTTATTTAAAGCTTTATCAAGATTGATTTTTTTAGTTATTAATTTTTCTTGTTTAGTTTTATTAGGATTAATAATCATTTGATTAACTTTGTTACTTTCTAGTTCATATTTATGAAGTTTATTTTGGACTGTTCTTAAATAAGTAGTAGTATCCAAAACTGTGTATAAATAATCAATTAAATTATTTTTAGAGTAATATCCATAACAATCAATTAAGTAATCTAGATTTTTATCGTATGAATCTTTTATAAAACTATGTAGTACGTTTAAATTTTCATGATTACCACTAACTACAGATATTCCATTTTTCAAAGCTGTTCTTATTTTCGTTTTATAGTTTTTACTTATATTATTGAAAAGATCTTTTTTATCTATACTAATATCTAAGAAAGCTTCGAATCTTGGTTTTAATGCTTCAAAATAATTATTATAACCTAAGTGATAATACCCATTTTGTCTCATACAATCATATATTAAGTCATAATTATGATTCTCATAACTTCTATTTTCTTTAAAATCATATATTTTTTTTGTAATCATTGGTCCTATTTTGATAGCAAATATACCAAGTTTATTTAAAAATGGTTTAAGTAAATTATTAAATTCTTTCATTAAATAAAAATCGTTATAATTAATTAAAAATCCTCTAGGAGCATAGGCATATTTAAATTTACCATTATTTTGAATTAATATTACACTCGCACCTATAATAATCCCGTCTTTCTCTAGCCCTATTAATACACTAGTATAACCTTGCTTATTCATAAC
>CAYJEP010000098.1:0-2544 GCA_964369555.1 uncultured Muribaculaceae bacterium
CTAAGTAATCTAACTCACTATAATTTTCAAATGTATCTAATTTCTTATCTTCTTCCGTAAAATATGGGATATTATTATTTAATTCGACATATAAACTTTCATTATACGAAGGAATTTCTTCTAAACTAATATTTGAGTCTAACCCCTCTAAAATATTAGTATTATATATAAATATTCCAAATAATAATATTATTACACTACTAACAAACTTCTTCATCTATTCTCCTATAAATAACTTTTGTAATTTTTTCATGAGAGTTTCCTACAAACTCATATTGTTCAACTATTTTATATAAATTTAAGTCTAGCTCTAATTTTAAACTACTAGGATACTTTCTATTAAAATAATATATGGTTATTTCACTTATTAAAGCTTCTTTATTAAGTAAACTATCTTTTTCAATAAAATTATACCCAAAAGTTAATTCTGAGGTTATATTGGTTTTAAAACCTTCAAATAAAGAGATAGAATAAATATCTATATTTATTTCATTAGTAGTTTTTTTAATATCTTCTATGATTAGTTTATCTTTACTTACTCTTCTATTATTAAATAATATTCCTAAATTATCATCAACACATACTATAACTTTCACAACTGCCCCCTATTGTTTTAATTATATCATTTTTTTAAAAATAAAGAAATAAAAAAAGGGAATTACCCTTTAATTTGTTTTGCAACTTCTTCAGCAAAGTTTTCTTCTTTTTTTTCTATTCCTTCACCAACTGCGAATCTAATCATTTCACTAATTGTTCCATTATTTGATTCAACATATTTTTTAACAGTCATACTGTCATCTTTGATGAACATTTGTTCTTCTAAACAAGAATCTTTATAAAATTTATTGATTTTACCATCAACAATTTTATCTAACATGTTTTCAGGTTTACCTTCATTAATTGCAATTTCTCTAGCAATTTCTCTTTCTTTTTCAATTAAATCAGTAGCAATATCTTCTCTTTTAACAGCAATAGGATTCATAGCTGCAGCGTGCATAGCAACGTCTTTAGCTACTTCCATAGTTGCATCATTTAAAATTGTTAATACTGCAATTTTACCACCCATGTGTAAATATGAACCGAAAGATTGATTATCTTCTTTAGATACTTTCATGAATCTTCTGAAAGATAGTTTTTCTCCGATTTTAGCTGTTTTGTTAATAACTAATTGTTCAACTGTTACTCCATCAACTTCTAAATTATTAGCTTCTTCTAATGTAGTAACATCTGAATTCATAATTGCTTTAGCAATAGAATCAACCATTGAAGTGAATTCTTCATTTTTAGCAACAAAATCTGTTTCTGAATTTATTTCTAAAATAACAGCATTATTTCCATCAACTAAAATACTAGCTAATCCTTCAGCAGCGATACGATCATTTTTCTTAGCTGCTTTACTGATTCCTTTTTCTCTTAGCCATGTTGTTGCTTCTTCAATAGAACCATTACATTCTTCTAATGCTTTTTTACAGTCAAGCATTCCTGCTCCTGTTTTTTCTCTTAATTCTTTAACTAAACTAGCACTTATCATATTATTCTCCTTTTAAAGCTGTTAAAATATCAGCTTTTTTCATTGTTGAAGTTATTTCAATATTTTTAGCTTTAGCAATATCTTTTAATTCAGCTACAGTTTTTTTAGAAAAATCAACTGTTTCTTCTTTAACTACTGCTTTAACTGGTTCATTTACTACAGTTTTTTCTGTAGTATTATTTACTGGTTTAGCACTGTTATTAAATGCTGGTTTAACTTCTCTAGGAGCTACATTATTTTCTCTTTTTTCAAATGGTTTTCTATCATAATTTCTTCTTTCAAAGTTTGGTCTTTCTCTTCTATCGAAATTTCTTCTACCATGATTTCTATCTTCTTTTCTTTTTACTGTTTCTAAAGCTTTTTGCATAACTTCTGTTGCATCTTCTTTTCTTTCAGAAACATAATCAATTACTTCTCCACCATTAGCTTCACAAATTGCATTTGCCATAACTGATGAAATTAATTTAACTGCTCTAATAGCATCATCATTACCTGGAATTACATAATCTACAACATCTGGATTACAGTTAGTATCAACTATACCAAATACTGGAATATTTAATTTTCTAGCTTCTCTGATTGCAATAATTTCTTTTGATGGATCTACAATGAACATTGCTTGTGGTAATTTATGCATTTCTCTAATACCACATAATAATGTATTTAATTTAGCATGTTCTTTTTTAAGTCCTGAAACTTCTTTTTTAGGTAATAAATTGAAAGTTCCATCTTGTTCCATTCTTTCAATTTCTTCCATTCTTTTAACTCTTCTTCTAATTGTTTTGAAGTTAGTTAATGTACCACCTAACCATCTTTCAGTTACATAAAATGAATTAGATCTAATTGCTTCATCACGACAAGCTTCAGCAGCTTGTTTTCTAGTTCCTACGAAGATTACTTTTCCACCTTCTGCAGCTATTTGTTTTAAAGCAACATAAGCTTCTTCAATTTTTTTAGCTGTTTTTTGTAAATCGATAATATAAATATCATCTCTAGAAGTATAAATATACTCC
>CAYJEP010000099.1:0-2526 GCA_964369555.1 uncultured Muribaculaceae bacterium
TTGCGTGTGCCACCAAGATTGGTCATTATGTACCCGCAAGAATTACACAGATTTTTACTGTTACAGAATTGAGAATATAAAAACTAAGGACATGGCTTGCCATGTCCTTATGTGTAAAATGGATAAACAAAATTAATAAGAGGTGATTACACTACGGCTTGGGTATGCACCGTAAGCCCAAAGTAAAAAGTCTAGTTTTTTAGTTGTACTAGCGGGAGTATATAATCTTTTGTAAAATTTCCAACGTCTTTAATTTTTATTGACTGAAAAGCTTTTGCAATTACTTCTCTCTTTTCTTTATTTTTTACTGCATCAGTAATCATGCCAATAGTAATATTCCCAAATGAAACACCGTTATCTGGGGACTCTAATACATTGTCTGAATTTTCCTTTAGATATTGTTTAAAGCTTTGTATTATAGATTCTTGACTAGCAGTATCATCTTGGGAACAAATAAGCATTAAGTGCACAAAGTCTCCGGGAATAGCTTTAAATATTTTAGGATTTAACTGAGTGTCTGCAAAACTTCCGTATTTGTCTAGTTCCTCCTCCAACTTAATATACAGCATTCTTTCAGGTATATTTATTACTATCTTATTTTCTTCTGCTCGTACATTTTTTATTATAGATAAAAAGGCTTTTTTCCAGTCGTAATCTTGCATGTATTTTATTTCGGCTCTCTCTTTTAATGAAGCTACGCGAGAAGCAGTAAGTCCTAATTGTTTTCCTAATGCTCTATCAGTGTATTCTGACAATTCTCTTTTATCACTTGATACCATAGCTTTGAAATACTCTGCAAACAACAGCGTTTCAAAATCTGCCTTACCCATTGTGCCAAAATTACGGTCAAAGTATTTTTCTGCTATTTTATCAAACAGCTCTAGTTTTTCATCTAATGTAAACACGTCTTTATAAGATATTATGTTATTATCCATTTCATTTCTCCTTACATTTTTCTCAAAACAACAGTACCAATTTCATGTAATGAAATCGGTACTGCTATTACTTATTTCTTTTTGCCGTATAGACGACAAATTCGTAACGCTATGGTGTTACTCTCTTTGCGGTATAGGTTCCCGCTACAGCATGTGTACCTTCTTCATTAAGTGGAATATTTTTAGTTTCAGTACCATCTGCAGAAACCCACATTCTATCAGAAATAGAAGGATATATATCATCATCAGTAGAAGAGCTAGATCTATTGTACATTGGGTATATCACATCGGACACATTTTTTGTAACGGTATTTCCTAAGGTAACACTGTCTAAGTCGCAGCCATAGAAAATACTCGCCCCATAATATGTTTCAAGTGAGGTGACAAAACTACTCAAGTCTAGGCTTGTCAAAGAACTACAGCCTTCGAACATATGCCCCATATTACTTACACTAGAGGTGTTAAAACTATCTCCAAACGTTATACTCGTCAAAGAACTACTGTTAAGGAACATACTATTCATATTAGTAACACTAGAGGTGTCAAAGCTACTCAAGTCTAATTCCGTCAAAGAACTACAACCAGAGAACATATACTGCATAGTAGTTACACTAGAGGTGTCAAGATACTCTAACCCTACTATTTCGGTGAGACTGTCATAACCATGAAAAAACAATTGAGCTAAGCTGCTACCAGGGATAATTGTAGCACCTTCAGGCATAGAAATAATTATCTTTGTTATTTCTTCTCTATTGGAGTGAAACTGTACCGTGGAGAAAAAGTTCCTGAAAGTAGAGGTACTTTCATAGTTGGGGCTAATGGTAAGTTCTGTTCCTTCTAAAACATTCTTTACCATATATATTTTGTTGTCAATGGTAATTTCTGCAACAGTACTTTTTTTTGTTGCATTTTTTTTGCCACCGTCACCGTTATCGGTAATAGTGTTTGTTGCAACAACATAGTAGTAAAAAGTAACGTCTACATCAGTTGGTGGAGTATAGGTTGCGTCGGTTGCACCACTTATTACACTTCCGTTTTCACTACTATTTGTAGTATTTTTATACCACTGATATGTAAGTGTACCATTGTCTGTTATTGTAGCAGTTCCATCAAGGGCTACCGCTAATGGGTAGCCAATTTTATACTCTTTACTTACTAGAGTACTCGAAAAAACTGGCTCATGTACATGTATTATTGACAGTACGTCAATTTTTGCAACATTACTTGTTGCACTGGCAGTTTTTTGCCCTCCGTCTCCATTGTCTGTAAGAGTGTTTGTTGCAATAACGTAGTAGTAAAAAGTACCTACAATATTAGTTGGTGGGGTGTATATTGCACTTCTTGCACCACTAATTGCGCTTCCATTTTGGTTAGAAGCAGTCGTATTACTGTACCATTGGTAGCTCATTGTTCCGCCATCACTAGTGGTTGCAGTTCCATTAAGTGCAGTTGCATTTGGGGCATTTATACCATAGGTTGCGCCGGTAAGGTCGTTCGAAAATTGTGGCTTAAGCGCATGAGCTTTATTGTCTACGGTAACAATTGCAATAATACTTGTTACTTTTGCCGTTTTATTGCCCCCGTCGCCATT